>VFZU01000066.1 GCA_016870995.1 Acidobacteriota bacterium | reverse complement strand
CTTGTTCGTGCTCGCCCCAGCTTCCAGGATCCGCGCGATCTCTTCATTGCTGTACCGCTTCTTCTTCATTGATCTCTCCTTTCCTCTTGAAAGATCCTATGATTTCCGCTGGTACGATTTTAGGGCGTCAGGTCAGAGCCTCGTAATTCGGAATCAATTGATTTCCGCGCCTGGCCTGCCTACGCGTCCTTATATTGAGAACATTGGTGTGCTTCCGGATATTGAACTCGACTTCATGACGCGCGAAAACTTGATGACCCGTGGTGGGCCCTTCGTTGAAGAAGTCACACGGATTATTCTCAGCGAGATCCAGAAGGCAGCGCCTTAACCTCGAGGTTCACTCTTCTTTCGCGATAACGGTTGATAGCCCGGCGGTTTGCTACGAATCCAGTTTGCAAACCGCCGGATTTCTTCGTGCTCTAGCAGAGCTTCGATGGTGTTGTAGCGCTGTTCGAGTTCTTTTTCGCTCAGTGTGGAATGGACAAAGCTGTGGCAGGCTTTGCAGAGCAGGGCTATGCGTTCGAGGCCTTCCTGGCGGGTGTGATGACGAGCGAAGCGAGGTTTGTTTTGCCGGCATTGCGGCAGCAGGTGGTGGCGAGTGAGAGGGACCCCCAGGCGGGTACAAATTGTACAGGGTGACATCGTTGAGGGAAGAGTTGGTGGAGGCGGTGGGAGTTGAACCCACGTCCGAAACGGCAGCCCCACTAGAGCCTACGTGTGTATCTACTTCATTGTTTATTCGGCTCAAACTCTAGAGAAGCAGCAAAACAAGCCGTAGCCTAGTCCGATTGATCTCGATCTCAGGCTACGAACAGAAGCCATCGACCTATTCCGTGAAATGACGCCCTTTAGCGGACCCACGAACAAACCCGCCAGGGCGGCTACTTAATAATTAAGCAGCGTATGCAAATTGCGTGTTGGCAATTGTGTTTTTCCAGTCGTTTTACGAGAGCCTGGAGCTCGACACGCCTCTAATGAAACCATCCATCCCGTCGAATCCGTTGCGCCCCCTCCTTTCGGTTGCACTCTAATTATACCTTGCCAAATGCTTGACGCCGCTATAGAAAGACGACTAGGATCGTGATTTGAGCGACCTCTCAGACGATCTGCTTCGATTCGACCCGGCCGACCTCGAGCCCGGCATCCGCACTGCGGAAGAACTGCCGTCGAAGCTATATTTCCGGATCGGAGAAGTGGCGAAGCTGACTGGGTTGAAGCAGCACGTGTTGCGGTATTGGGAGACGGAATTTCCGGCAGTGGCGCCGCGCAAGATGGGATCGAACCATCGGATGTACCGGCGCAAAGACGTGGAGGCGGTGCTTGAGATCAAGCATCTGCTTTACGAGAAGCGGTACACGATCGAGGGTGCGCGCAAGCACCTTGAGACCAAGCCGAAAGCCGCACCGAAACCTGCCAAACGCGGATCTGGCGGCATTGTATCGGCCTTGCCGATGCCGAAGCAGCAATCCAATTTGTTCATGGTGACGCCCGAGCCAATGGCCGACGCCCGCGTGAAGCAGGAATTGCGAGCGATCTTAAAAATTCTTAGCGACTAGCTCGAATTCGGCTGTGCGTAACCGATAAGCACCATACGCATTAGCCATGATCCAACTGACCCGCCTGAACCACGAGGACGTGATGGTGAACTCTGACCTGATCGTGCTGGTGGAAGCGAATCCCGACACCGTGATTTCCCTTAGCACTGGCGAACGAGTGCGGGTACTGGAGACCATGCACGAAGTAGCATGCCGTGTGGTGGATTTCAAACGCCAAATAATGACTGCACACGGATTGACTCGCCCCGTTCTGACTGAACCCAGCGTGACGGAAGGAGCTGAAATTCATGGCTGATTCGCGTGCCTCCTTGAAAGTGGATCGGTTGACGTTGCTCGGCTTGCTGCTAGCCGTGGGAGGGATCGCGGGTGGACTGGTGCTGGAAGGCGGCGACATTCGCGATGTGGCGCAGTTGACTGCGGCGATCATCGTGGTGGGAGGGACGTTTGGTGCCGTTTGCGTCAACACGCCGGGGCCAATTTTGCGGGGTGCCATCAAGAGATTTCGGGGGGTGTTTTTGTCCTCGCAAACTCCTGCGGCGAGCGCGATTGATGAGATTATCCTTTTGGCAAACAAAGCGCGGAAGACCGGATTGGTTTCTCTTGAGGACGACGTACCGAGCATTGAGGACCCCTTTCTGCGTCGGGCATTGAATATGGCTGTGGATGGCTGTGATTCGACCGAGTTGCGCAGTGCCATGGAGTTGCATATTGCCATCGATGAGCATCGTGCTGAGGCTGAAGCCAGAGTGTTTGAGGCCGCTGGAGGCTATGCGCCCACGATTGGGATCATCGGTGCCGTGTTGGGTTTGATTCAGGTGATGAAGAATCTCGAGGACATCAGGGAAGTGGGCCACGGGATTGCGGTGGCCTTTGTGGCTACTGTGTACGGAGTGGCTTTGGCGAACGTGATTTTGCTGCCGGCCGCGAGCAAGATCAAGGCAAGGATTGCCAAGGAAACCGAGCGCCGGGAAATGATGTTGGAAGGAGTGATCGGGATTGTAGAGGGTTTGAATCCCAAGTTGATTCTGCAGAAGCTTGAGGCTTATCACGAGGTAGATTCATCCGGGAAGTCCCGGCGGGGAGGCGGTCCGCAAGCAATGGCTGCTTAGTGTGCAGCAATGCGCTGGAATCATGCCAAGCCGAAGGACGCCGCTCCGATTCAATCCACCATGGCACGTCAACTCAAAGCCCAGGAACACGCCAACCACGAACGCTGGCTTATCAGCTATGCCGATTTCATTACGTTGCTGTTCGCCTTTTTTGTCGTGATGTTTGCGAGTTCCCATGCGGATAAGCAGAAGGCACGAACGGTGTCGGCCTCTGTCAAGGAGGCGATGGAGCAGGGGCATCTGCCGAAGGCGTTGCTGGAGATGTTGGGGCGCAAGCGGCCGCCAGAGACGGACGATCCCAAGCGGGCCGGTGATACTGCGAGCCCGGAAGCGTTGAAGCAGGATCCGGCCATGGCTGCGATTGCGGAACTGGTGCCGTCGCTACAGACGCTGACCAATGCTCTGCAAGAAGAAATTGAAGGTGGGAAGGTGTCGATCAACATGGAACCGCGTGGGCTGGTCGTGAGCTTGAAAGAAGCTGCGTTCTTTCCGACGGCAGGGGATGCGATTAAGCCGACAGCGTTTCCGATCATCAGCAAGATCGCCGATAGTGTTTTGAAGTTGCCTAACAAGATTTTGCTTGAGGGGCATACGGATTCGACGCCGATCCACAATGGGCGTTTTCGATCGAATTGGGATTTGTCTGCTGCGAGGGCGACCGCAATGTTGAATGTGCTGGCAGATCAGTTCCAGGTGCCGCGGGAGCGAATGACGGTATCCGGCTACGCTGACAACGTGCCAGTTGCCGAAAACGATTCTTCAGAAGGCCGGCAAAGGAACCGGAGGGTGGATGTGGTGTTTTTGAATGCGTTTGGGGCTAAGTCTCAACCAGGTCGCAAGTAAAGCTAAGGTTGGCTGAGCATGCGTTCGTAGAGACCGCGAGCAGCCATCTGACCTGCGGCTTTCTTGGTGACGCCGTTACCCTGGCTGGTCCATTCGGGGCCGACCTGGGCTTCGATGGTGAAGATCTTCGAATGTTCCGGGCCGTCGGTCTTGATGGTGATGTAGGTGGGTTGCGGCAGGCCTTTTGATTGGGCCAATTCCTGGAGGCATGCCTTGTAGTTGCGCAGCTCGGAGGCTTCGTCGTGCGCTGTGGGGACGGACATGACAACGCGATTGACTACACCGCGGGCTTGTTCGAGGCCGCCATCCAGATAGACCGCGGCCAGGATGGCTTCCACCGCGTCAGCGAGTAGTGCACGCTTGTCTCGGCCACCGCTGAATTCTTCTCCCCGGCCCAATAGCAGAATGCCGCCCAGATCAATGGAGCGGGCAACGCTGACCAGATGCGCCGCGCTGACGATGCGCGCTTTGTGAATGCTGAGCTGGCCCTCGGGAAGTTGCGGGTGGCTGCGGAAGAGATACTCGCTAATCAAAATGCCCAGCACCGAGTCACCGAGAAATTCGAGCTGCTCGTTGTGCTGGGCAATTTCGTCGCGGCCTTGACGCCGCTCACTATTCAGACTGCGATGAGAAAGTGCACGGAGGGCGAGTTGCTTGTCTCGAAAGACGTAGCCGATGCGTTGTTCCAGTTGCTGGACGCACGGCGGCAATTCACCCTCAAACGCTTGCATGGGCAAAGTGGGAACTACTTCGCCGCCTTTGCTGCTTCAGCGCGCTTCTTGATGTTTTCAACGATGTTCTTCACCTGCGGATTGAGATTGGGAGAAGCGAGAACCTGGTTGGCTGTAGAGATCGCTTCGTCATTCTTCTTGGCGTCGAGGTACGAGGTAGCCATACGGGTGAGAAGGTTGGGGTTGCCGGGGACGACTTCAAGGCCTGACTTGTAGGCGGCGACGGCGTCATCGTACTTCTTGCGCACGCCAGCGGCGAGGCCGAGGGATTCGTAGGCTTCAGAAACCCACAGCTTGCGCTGGGCCTCCCACTGGTCATCAGCGATGTCAGGGCGGATTTTGGGGGCAGTCTTGAGGAGTTCAAGAGCACTTTTGGAATACTTGTCGGCCTTAGTGAGCTTTTCTTCCTTGTCGAAGTCGAACTCTTTGGTGCGACCAGCGTAACCGCGGGCCAAGATCAGCATAGTGCCGTAGCTCTTGGGGTCGGCTTCGAGGGTGCGTTCGCCGTAGATCACGGTCTTTTCCCAGTCGCCAATTTCTTCGGCAGAAGCCGTGGCGATGTAAAGGGCTGTTCCTTTGAACTCGGTGTCAGCGAACTTGGTGATCAGCGCGTCGGTGGCGGTGATTCGAGCTGCTGGTTCGGCGGCCTTGAAGATCGCCATCACGGCCTGCTGCTCTTTTTCGCTTTTCAGCTTGGGCTGTTTCGTATCAGACGTCTGAGCCAGCAGAACTCCCGAAATGAGGAAGGCGCCGGCAATCATTTTGGTCAATCGCATAAAGTGTTCCTTTACTTTATCAAGGTCGCGAGGGCCGAATTCCCTTGAGTCCGTCTTCGGCCGCTTTTCGCGAGGCGGGCGATGCGCCCGCTGTGGCCAGTGCGGCCTCGAAATGTTTCTTTGCGGCGTCGTTGTCCTGGGCGAGATCGAGCAAGCGGCCAGCGAAGACGTGGGCCCAGGCCGAGACTTGCGCTTCGGCGCCTTCGCTGATTGTGCGCTCGAAGAGCTGAACGGCGGTTTCGGGGTCGCGGTTGAGCGCGGCGAGCCGAGCGAGGCCATAGTAGGCTCTTCCCTTGATTGGTCGAGCGTTAGTTTGCTCGAGGGCCAGGCGGAACAACTCGCCCGCCTTTTGATAATTCTTCTGACCGTAGAACTCTTCGGCTTCTTCGAGAGTTTTCTCAGCGGGGCTCTTTTCGATGACGGGCTGCGGGGCGACCTTGGCTTTGCGCTCGCGCGGGGTCGAAGCGAAGGTGACTTTGTCGAGGCGCTCGGTCTCTTTCTTGAGGTCAATGCCTTTCACCAGGATCGGCAGGTAGAAGCGCATCGATTGCTCCTGGATCTCATATTCCTTGAGAGCTTCAGAAAAGTAAGGTGTGAGAATGAAGCCTTCCCTTAGAGCCTGATCGACCGCGCCTTGCCTTTGGCCAGCGGACATCATGCGGGCATCGACGGCTTTGGTGAGGCTAGCGACGGTGAGGAGCGCGAAGTCTTTCTTGTATTGGGGATCGAGAGCTGGGGCTCCCTGGGCGAAGTCGCTGAGGCTGGCTTTGGTTTCAATGTCGGCGATGTGGCGCATGGCGATCGGGTCGATTTGAAAGTGCATGTAGGCCGATTTGATGTAGTCGATCTGCGGTTCTGGTGAAGGAGTCAACACGACGAAGAGGTCGTTACCGTAGCTGCGAACGTGGATCTGATTGGGTGCGGCAAGGACATCGAGATAGACGTAGAATTGGCCTTTGACGCCGTTGTTGCGCGGGTTGCGCAGGTAACCGTCGATTTGTTGCAGGGCAAGCGTGACAGGGGAGTGGTAGGGTTCGAGGGCACGATCGAGGAGCGCCTGATTGTTGGCCAGCAGTACGCCCAACTTTGATTCGCGATAGAAGCGGGTCAGCAGTCTTTCGAAGCCGTCGAGTTCCTGAACGTCGGGGGGCAGATCCGCGAGGCGAAGGCGATAGCGAAATTCCGGACCATCGGCAGCTTCGATCTTTTCAATGCAAAGTGCGAAGCTGACGAATTGGCTGAGATTGCGGGCCGGGTCTTCTTTGCGGCGCGCGGTGTAGAATTCCTTCAGCTGGTCGAGGACGGGAATTTTCGACGATTCGACCCATTTGCGAATTTCGCCGCGAATCGGAGAGTTGGCATTGCTTGCGAGGTCGCTGTCGTAGCCGGCGGCGTTGATGGCGGCCATCACGGCGAACAGATTTGGGTTGACCTCCATCGAGGCTTGCTGCGCAAAAGCGGACAGCGCAAGTAAGGAAAGAATCAGGAGTCGCAAATTTCTAGTCTACCTGTCTGGCAGAATGAACAAAGCTATGTCGCGCATACTGATGGTGTCGAGTGAAGCTGCCCCGTTCGCTAAAACGGGAGGGCTCGCGGATGTTCTCGGGGCGTTGCCGCCGGAATTGAATGCACTGGGAGATGAATGCGGCGTCGTTTTGCCTCACTATGGATCTATAGACGTGAGCGATGCCGAATTGGTGTACAGCGGCTTGCGGGTGTACCTTGGTGGGGGCTTCTACGAGTGCAACATTTTGAAAAAAGTGGTGCGCAACACGCCGTATTTCTTTGTCGATCATCCGGGTCTTTATGGGCGCGATGGATTTTATGGGGATCGATACGGCGATTTCGGGGATAACCATATCCGGTACGCAGTGCTTTGCGGCGCGGCATTGGGGATTGCGCGTTATCTGTTTCCGACACAGGTTTTTCATGGGCACGACTGGCAGGCGGGATTGCTGCCGCTTTTCATTAAGAACTTTGTCGCAGGCGACCCTGCGTTTTTCGGAGCGAAAACTGTCTTTACGATTCACAATCTTGGCTACCAGGGATTGTTGGCGCGGGAGAGACTTTGGGAGGCAGGTGTCGAGGATCGGTTCTATCGCAGCGATCTGCTTGAGTTTCGCGGGGCAGCCAGTTTGCTCAAGTCTGGCATTGTGTTTTCGGATGCGTTGACGACGGTTAGTCCTCGCTATGCTGAGGAGATTCAGACGTCCGAATACGGGTTTGGAATGGACGGGCTGTTGCGAGCGCGTCGCGGCGTGTTGCGTGGCCTGTTGAACGGCTGCGATTACGAGGAATGGGACCCGGCGACGGACAAATTGATCGCGAAGAACTATACGGCCAAGACTCTTGAGTGCAAGGCCGTGTGCAAGCAGGCTTTGCTTGATGAGGTCGGCATGGGCAACAGGATGTCGAGGCCACTGGTGGGGATTGTTTCGCGGTTGGCGAGTCAGAAGGGTTTTGATCTGCTCGGTGGGGTGCTTGACGAAATGTTGGGTTGGCGCGACATCAGCATGGTGGTGTTGGGTTCGGGGGAAAAGGACCTTGAGAATCTGTTTAGCGGATTTGCGGCGAAGTATCCGGATCGGATGATTTTCTGGCATGGATTTAGTAATCGGATGGCGCATGCGATTGAGGCTGGTTCGGACCTGTTTTTGATGCCTTCGCGCTATGAGCCTTGTGGTTTGAACCAGATGTACAGTCTGAAATACGGTACGTTGCCCGTGGTAAGGGCTACGGGCGGCCTTGATGATACAATAGAAGGTGACACGGGATTCAAGTTCTGGCGATTTGATAGTTGGGACTTGGCCGAATGCTTGCGCGGCGCTCTGGCGGTTTACGCAGATCCGGTGCGCTTTCAGCGAATGCAAGTAGCCGCCATGGGGAAAGATTACTCCTGGGCGCGCTCAGCTCAAAGTTACTCGGCGCTGTACCGAGAATTATTGAGTTAAGGCTTTGCGACTTTCCCGCAATTCGCGCATTGAAAGGTTTTGAGATTGATTATGGCTGGAGCAAACACTCTTACATTTACGGACGCCGCCTGGGATACCGAAGTTCTGAACTCGGACCAGCCGGTATTGGTTGATTTTTGGGCAGAATGGTGCGGCCCCTGCCGCATGATCGCCCCGACTGTGGACGCTGTTGCGGATGAATACAACGGCAAGCTCAAGGTGGGCAAGCTGAATGTTGACGACAATGGCGGCACCGCCATGCGCTACAACGTTCGCGGCATCCCCACGCTGCTGCTGTTCAAGGGCGGTCAGGTGGTTGAGCAGCGCGTTGGCGCAGTATCGAAGAGCGACCTCGTCAAGATGGTCGAATCGCACGTTGGCTAATCGTTGATTTGCTTTTGGATTTTGGAGCGGGGCACCTACGGGTTGCCCCGTTTTCTATTTTCAGACTTCTTGACAAACTCTTTGCATCTAAAAAGTCGTGTTAGTACGTCCCAACTGTATGCTGTTTCGAATTCTTGCCATCCAGCTCGTCGTTATCGCCACACTGTTTGCGCAATTCGTTCCCAATCAATACATCGTCGAGCTGAAGGATGATGCCGACGATCCGGGGCGAATGAGGGCAAGGAAGAGCCGTATGGATAGTGCCCTTCGAGGGCGGGGAATCAAGCAGCTGGGCCGCACCGAGCGCGTCATGCATTCGATGATTGTCGAGACTCCAGACGATGGAGGGGCGTCGCGCCTTGTGCTGGAGCAGATGCCAGATGTCGCGCGCGTTTATCAGGTACGTCTCTTCCATAAGAACCTGGAGCGCGCTGCACAAATACATCACGTTTCGCCAGTCTGGGAGCGGATCGGGCTGGATCAAGCAGGACGTGGCATCAAGATTGGCATCCTCGATAGCGGGATTGAACTGATTCACCCTGGCTTTCGTGATGAGGGATTTGCGGCTTTGGATGGTTATCCGAAAGTGAGCGGCGAACAGAATCTGGCTTATACGAATCGCAAAGTGATTGTCGCCAGGTCTTACGGCGATTTGTTTCGCCGCCCGGACCCGAATCCCACAGCACTCGATTTGAGCGGCCACGGAACGGCTGTGGCCATGGCTGCAGCGGGTGTGCGGAATCGGTCCCCGCAGGGGTCGATTACAGGGATGGCGCCGGGTGCTTACCTGGGCGTCTACAAGATTTTTGGCACACCGGGAGTGAACGATGGAGCGACAGATGCCTCGATCCTGAAAGCAATTGATGATGCCGTTCTTGATGGTATGGATGTGATCAATCTGAGCTTCGGCACGATCCTGGCTGCGAGGCCTGAGAATGACGTGATCGTCAAGGCGATCGAACGGGCTGAGGCAGCAGGTGTGATCGTCGTGGTTGCGGCTGGAAACGACGGCCCTGGTGCGGCGACGCTGGGTTCGCCGGGCTCAGCTCCGACCGCGTTGACTGTTGGGGCGAACGAGAACGGCCAAGTGTTGGCCTCCGTTTTGGTTGCGAATGGAGAAACGCTGGCGTTGGCCCGCGCCGGATCGCGTACACCCACATCGGGAACACTCGCTGGAAACCTGGTGAGTGTGCGCTCCGCCGATGCTTCTGAGTTGGCTTGCGACCCTCTCCCGGCCAATAGTTTTACGGGGCGCATCGTTTTGGTTGCTCGCGGGACCTGTTTTTTTGAAACGAAGGCGACCAATGTGGCTGCCGCCGGGGGCACAGCCGTAGTGATATACAGCGATGCAGCGAGGCCTGGTGATTTCATCGTGCCTGATACGGGCGCTGTGTCGTTTCCGACGGTCTTCATCACTTATGACGATGGACTGAAGTTGAAACAGCGGTTGGAAAATACGGCAAGTCTCGAGGTAACAATCGACCTTGAACTAAAGTTGCGGGAAGCAGATCCGAATCGGTTGGCCCCTTTTTCCTCGAGAGGGCCGGTTTCCGGTGTGTCGATCAAGCCGGATGTACTTGCCTCCGGTGCAACGGTGTTGACTGCGGCACAATCGAATTTTCCTGCCGGCGATGTTTATTCCTCGACAGGTTATACGGTGATCAATGGCACCAGTTTTTCCAGTCCGATCGCTGCTGGCATGGCTGCGGTATTGAAGGCGGCCCGGCCCGGATTGAAGCCGGCGGACTATCGTTCACTTCTGGTGAATAGCGCCCGGGGAGTTCCTGGGCAGCCTCAACTCACCGTCATGCAAACCGGGACGGGCATGATGGACCTAACGCGCGCCCTTGAAGCGCCGCTACGGTTTAGCCCTGTAAGCGTGAACTTCACAAACGATCAGCAAACTGTCGAAGTGGGAAACCTGTCCGCCACCAGTTCGAGCTATCGGATTTCGGTTGAGCCACGGCAAAGAGTGTCACCTCAAATCTCGACGAATCAAATCGACCTTGCAGGTGGAGCCACGGCACAATTGACGCTGACCCTTGGGCGGGTCTCGCTGGGTGCTGGTGCTTATTCCGGATTTATAGTGGTCGAGGCTGATGGTGTGCCCTCAATGCGGATCCCTTACTGGTTTGGGAAAATGGATCCTTCTGCGGCGAGATCGATCCAACTGCTTGAGCCGAGCAGCGGTTCTGCGACGGCGAGCGCCGGGACTCCACAGCGGAACCTGATTTTCTTTCGCGTTCTCGACGGCAATGGAATTTCGATCGAGAACGCGCCGCAAGTGCGTGTGCTCAGCGGCACGGCTCAGGTTCGCGGAGTGCAGAGCCGGGACTTTGATGTCGCGGGTTCCTTCGGCCTGGAGGTAGTACTCGGGCCCGGAGCCAGCGTCATCGAAATCGACGCCGGCAATGATGTGCGGCGTCAGATTCGATTGACGGGGCGCTAGTCAAAATCTTTCAGCACCACAAGTTGTTGCAGATCAGAATATGAGCTTCAGCGCGAACTGCTGCTGACGCGGCGACAACTGATTCACCACTTGCCCGTAGGTTGGATTATTGATGATGAGGCCAACGATGTTCCAGTTGGGGCGATTGGCTGCGTTGAAGGACTCCCATCGAAACTGGAGTGCAACGCGTTCGGTGATGCGAAAATTACGGAGGAGTGCGGCGTCGAGGTTGAGAATTCCGGGGCCGATGATGGCGTTGCGGCCAAGATTGCCAAGCGTGCTGGCGGGTGCGGCGCTCAGGGCCCTGGTGTCGAAGAAGCGCGCCATGGTCTTCTCGTCTGCGGGCAGGTTCGGATTGGCGGGCTGCCCATCGCGAGTTGCGACATTGGGGTGGATGATGACTCCCCCCGTGCCGCCGCCGATGCCGGCCGTGTCTCCCTGCCAGTTCACCGTGAAGGGAAAGCCGCTCTGCGCGCTAACGATTCCGCTCAACTGGAAGCCGCCAAAGAGGCGATTGCCCCAAGTGCCCGCTGGGAACTTTTTGCCCTTACCGAAGGGAAGCTCAACGATACCGGAACTGACCCAACGGAAGCTAGTGTGGAAGTAAGCCAAGCCACGTTCTGTGCTCAAGATGTGGCTATCCTGGGGCGGCGAGTTTTCATTGCCATCGAAGCCGCCCGCGTTGCGAAACTGTGGCGCGTTGGTGATCGACTTCGAGTAGGTAAATGAGTTGAGGAATCCGAAACCGCGAGCGAAGCGCCGCTCCAGGCGCACGAGCAGAGCGTGGTAGTTCGACTGCGCCGAGTGGGGAAAGAAGTTGATAAAGCCAATCGGGGCGCGATCCCCGACGATATTGTATGCAGCCGGAAAGCAGACACCAGGGGCGTAGGTGAGCGCTGCATAGGGGCGCTGCGGGTCGACGGCGGTGAGGCCCGGGCGGGCATTGTTGATCTGCACGTTCTGCTCGAGCTTCAGGCCGAGGGTGCCGACATAGCCAGCTTCCAGCACGAGATTCGAACGCAGTTCGCGCTGCAGGTTAAAGCTGAACTGCATTGTGTAAGGAGTGCGCTCGAAGAGATCGAGAGCGGTATGCTGCACGCGAACGCGGCCGATCTCGGCGGGTCCGAAGACGTCGAAACCGCGGAATGTGGGGGCCGTGAGCGTGTTGGGTTGCGTCTGGGCAACGTTTTGGGGCAGGGCCGTCGCGAGGCGATGGATGCTGTTCCCGTCCTGGACGCCATAGTACATGCCGCCACCGAAACGGATGACGGTCTTCGGGCTCACTTGCCAGGCGGCGCCGACGCGCGGGCTGAAATTGTTTTTGTCGGTGTAAGCGCATCCGCGTAGAAGGCCATCGAGTCCGCAGACGAAAAGGCGTGGGGTGTAGAAGTTTGTGCGGCCCTCGCCAAAGATCTGCCAAACGTTGGGCACGCCGCGGAAGTCGATCGAGGCGATGCGCCCGAGGCGGTCCCACATGGGTTCGCCGACTTCATACCGCAGGCCAAGATTCAGCGTGAAATTGCGGCGAAGCTTCCAGTCGGCTTGGCTGTAGAGAGAGTAGATAGTCTGTCGACCGTCGATAGCGTTAGGGCCGAGATTGCGCGCCGCCTGGTTCGGGATGCTGAGCAGGTAGGAAGCGATGGCTTGGCCGCTGCCGGGCTGGACAACAACTTGTCCCGCTGCGTTGAGGGCGGTGGCGGCGGTGAGTTCCGGGCCATATTGGAATTGGCCGAAAATGCCCGGTGCCTCCTGGTAGTTGTATTGCACATTGTAGATTTCGCCGCCAAACTTCAAGCTCCAGGTACCGCGTTGCCAGGAAGTGTTGTTGTAGAGCTGATAGGTGTTGGAGCGGGGGAGACCGAGGCCCCCGAGGCCGGTCGCGTTAACGGGACCCGCACCGCCGAAGCTGGTAACGCCGGCGATGATGAAGTTCGGCAGTTGACGGTTCTGGCCGTCGATGCTGAAGGTGGGCTCGGGGATACCGGTGACGAAGCGGACGCGCTGATAGCCAAGTCGGGTCTCGTTGATCAGGGCAGGGCTGAATATGTGCGTGTATCCGAGAGCGAGATTGTGAGGTCGTGACTCGTTCGGGTTGCGACGGTCGGTAATGGTGAAGGGAATCGAGAAGACTTCGTCGCTGACGCCGTAGCGGGCGTAAGACTGGCCACGAGAGCTGACGATCCAATCGATGCGGGAACTGACATTATTGAAACGCTGGGTCAGTTCTTCGTTCGCGTTGACGAATTGATTGGCACCGATGGTGGGCAGCGGTAACCCGCCCAGAACTTGCTGCGCAAGGCGATTGATCCGCGATGCCGGGAGTTGATCGCCCGGGAAGCGAAGGCGGACTCCATTGTTGACGGCATCAGGATCGAAGATACCGCCGGGGACGCCAGCGAAGTTGCCAGCACGTTGCGCCACGGTGGGGACTGCGACGGTTGTGAGATTCGCCGAGGCCTGGTTGAGAGCAAGGCGTTCGTAAGCAGTGAAATAGAAGAGGCGGTTTTGCCGAATCGCGCCGCCGATCATGCCACCGAACTGATTGCGCTGAAACAGTGGCAGCTTGCTCGCGTTCAGATTGAAGGGACGCGCATCGAAGAAGTTGTTGCGCACGAAGTACCAGGCGCTGCCGTGAGTCTCGTTGGATCCGGACTTGGTGACAACATTGACGTGGCCGCCGGAAGCGCGACCATACTCCGCGCTGAAGAGTGCGGTCTGCACCTGGAACTCGGCTACGGCATCGACGATGGGGGCGTAGTTGAGGCTGTGATAATCGGGATCTGTGTTCGCTGCGCCATCGAGAAGAAAGGCCGTATTGTTCGTGCGGTTGCCGTTGACGCTAAAGCCGCCGGTGAAGCCTTCCCGCAGGCGGTTCTGCTGGACGTTTCGCCCACCGATTTGCGCGCCCGGAACCAGGAGGGCTAATTGCAAAAAATTGGCGTCCATTGAGAGCGAGGCCTTTGATGCTCCGCTCGGAGATGACCGTGCCCTGGGAAGCACTTTCAGAGACGAGTGGCGAAACCTCCGCTGACACTGTCACGCTTTCCGAGATTGCGCCGACTTCGAGAGTGACATTGAGGCTTGCGGTTTGGGCCACGGCGAGTTCGATGCTCTTCGAGGTCCAGCGCTTGAAGTCTTGCGCTGCGACGGTCAACTCGTAAGCCCCGGGACGGATACGATCGAAAATGAGGCGACCGTCGGTGCCGCTGGCCAATTGGTAGTTGGAGCCGAACTGCGTAGAGCGGAGTTGCGCGGTTGCCTGGCTGATGCGGCTCCCGCTCGCATCGACAATCGAGACGGCAAGAGAGGCCGTATCCGTTTGCGCCCACGCCAGAAGCGGCAGACAGACCACCAGAAAGAGCTTTTGCATACATTGAGGGTGCCAACCCTCCGTTGCAATTCAGATAACAAGCCGTGAATCTTTGATGACGGCTTGGTGAAAGGAAAACGGCCCCTGCGAACCGTATCAGAAGTAGAGCTTCAGCGCCGCCTGCATGATGCGCGAATCGCGGGCGCTGGTGATGCGTCCAAAGTTTGGGTTGTTCACAGCGGAAACCGGGTTCAGGAAGTTTGGCTTGTTGAGGGCGTTGAAGACTTCCCAACGGAACTCGAGGCGGCGGCGCTCGCTGAATGCAAACGCCTTGAAGGCTCCCAGATCGAAGTTGATCAGGCCAGGCCCGTTGAGCAGGTTGCGGCTCGAGGTTCCAAACGTGCCGAGCGCGGGCAGTGCCAATGCCGTGACATCGAAGTAACGCTGGATCATTTCGCCTCGGGCACGGCCTCCATAGATGTCTGGCCTGCGGAGGATGTCGCCGCGGTCGCGGCCGATACCGGCCAGGCTGCGGTCCACGCCGGCCGAGACGCTAAACGGAAGCCCGGTTTGCATGGTGGAAATTCCGTTGAGCTGCCAGCCGTGGAGCAGTACTTTCGCTATGCCAGTGGCGCTCTTGCCGAAGGGCAGATCCCACAGGACTGAGTTCACGACACGGTGTTGTACGTCAAAGTCGCTGGGACCCTTGTCGAGGTTTTGCCGGAACGGATTCGTGGCCTGGTTGCCGGTGCCGGAGTTGCCGTCGTTCGATGCAAGGTCGAGTGACTTAGCCCAGACGTAACTGCCAAGAATTGAGAAGCCGCCCGAGAGACGGCGGTTCCAGCTCAACTGCAGCGAGTGGTAGGTGGAATTTGCCGTGGATTGCGTGCTGCGGATTTCAGAGAAACCCTGGAAGAGGCGCCGCGCATCGACATTGCCGGTGGTGGATTGTCCGGCTGTGAAGACTGCGGGATTGATGTTCTGGCCAACCATGAAGCCGGTGCCCTTCGAGCCAATGTAGGCGACGGTAAAGACAGTGTTGAAGAATAACTCGCGTTGTACGTTCAGATTCCACTGTTGCATGTAGCCGCTGGAGAAACCGGGGTCGACCGAGTTGTGGGTGATGGGCGTGACAAAGGCTCGGCGAGCACGATCTTCCGCGGTAATGGGCGGAGTGTAGTTACGCAGAGTTTGGAGTTGGCCGGGGTTGTTCGCGTAGGGATCGCTGAGTTGAACCGTGAATGTTCTGAGGCCAAAAGAGAAGGGTTGATTGATGGAGTTGGTGTTCAGACCTACGAGGCGCAAGGTATCCCAGAAGATGCCGTAGCCGCCGCGCACACTGGTTTTGCCGTTGCCGAAAGGATCCCAGGCAAAGCCAAAGCGTGGGGCGGGTTTGTTCCAATCGTTGCCCACGATGCCATTGGGAATGCCGTTATCGCCGGGGAACAAAGCGCCAACCGGGGCGAGTGGATAAATCGTGGATCGTTGGCCGGGACGGAAGGCGCCGAGTTCCTGATTCTTTTCTTGCACCATCAAGAAGGGCTCGTATCGCAAGCCAAGATTGAGGGTGAGCCGACGAGTGACGCGCCAGTCGTCCTGCAGGTAGAAGAAGGGCGTCCATTTGTACTGGTAAGCGCGGATCGGGGAGTTCTGGTAGACGTCATTGGCTGCGCCCAGGAAGAAATCCGCGTAGCCGTAGCCCTGATTGCCGCTGCGCTGGCCGTTGACTGTGAACTGTGTGTCCTTCTGGAAAAACTCGCGGCCATTGCGACGAACCTTCGAGATCTCACCGCCGAAGGTGAGCGTATGGTTCCCACGGGTCCAGGTGAGGTTGTCGATGAACTGGTAGTTCATCATGTAGCTGTTGAAGTTCGTATCGACGCGGACGCCGAGGCCGTTGGAGATATTGATGGCCCAGTCGGTTGGCACTCCGGCGGGCGACAAACTGATGCAGCTGCGGCATCCCAGGGCAGCCCAGTCGAGTGCGCCTTCTGTTGCCAGAGGGGCCCGAACGAAGGTGTTGCGTGCAACTGTAAGCGTGGCGCTGTTGACGAGCGAGGGTGAGAAGACCGTGGCGTGATTCAGCGTGGCGTTGTAGGTCACCCAGTTGTTCTGAGAGTTGAACGCCAGAAGCCCCGCATTTTGATTGCGACGGAAATCGTCAAAGAACATGCGGAAATTGGTGCGTTGCTTGTCGCTGAAGTTGTGGTCGAACTTGATGGTGATCTGGTCTTCCTCAGTGGGCAAAGAGACGTTGTATGCAAAGATGTTGCCCGGGCGGTTCGGCAGGGGCATGAACACGTCGGCAAATTTGCGCGCCACGGGGTCGAGCCGAGATGCGGGGATTACTGAGTTCGGGAAAGGAGTGCCTTGAGGGTTCTGCGCCGTTACTGTTTCCGGCGGGGCCACCGACACGCGGGTGCCGCGTATTGAGCTTTGGCTAAAGTCACCAGTGCGCTCCAATTGAGTCGGAACGATGATTGAACTTGAAGTTGCGCCCAGGCGTTGGCGCGTTCCTTCGTAGGCGACGAAGAAGAAGGTCTTGTCCTTGATGATTGGGCCGCCAAAGGTGCCGCCGAACTGATTGCGGCGCAGCGGGTCGATGCGCGAGGCGAAGAAGTTTCGCGTATTCAACTTGTCGTTGCGCAGAAAGTTGAAGAGGACGCCACGGAATTCATTAGTGCCGCTCTTGGTGACCATGTTGATGACGGCTCCGGCATTGCGGCCATTGACGGCGTTGTAGCCGTTTTGAAGGATTGAGAACTCCTGCAGTGTGTCCGGGTTGGGAAATGCGGCGGGGAGGTTGTTATACATGTCCATGTTGAGACCGCCGTCGAGCGTGTAGGCGCTGTTGTTGGGTCTTGCGCCATTGACGCTGAACACGATGTTTGTATTAAGCGCGATCCCGCTGGCCGCCGAGCCAATGCCCATCTGAATTGCTCCGGGCAGCAGCGCCTGCAACTGAAGCGCGTTGCGTCCGTTGAGAGGCAGCTCCACCATGCGGCCGCTGTCGACAACTTCTTTGATGGTGCCGCTGAAAGTGTCGACCGTGGTGGCGGTAGAAGATACTTCGAGGACTTCCTTCACTTCACCGACTTGCATGGAGAAGTCGAGGCGAGCTCTCTGATTGACTTCGATCAGGACATCCTTCACCTGCGCACGGCGGAAGCCGTTTGCTTGTGTGTCGAGAGTGTAAGTGCCGGGCCGGAGGGCGGGAAAGATGTAATCTCCCCGCTCGTTGGCGGTGACACTTTCTTTTGCGCCCGTGGCGAGAAGCGTTGCGGTGATTTGGACTTTGGGCAAAGCTGCGCCCGAAGAGTCCGTTACTGTGCCAAAGATAGTTGCCGTTGCGCTTTGAGCGAGAATGACCGTGGATGTGATGAGTAACAGATAGAGTACGCGAAGCATCGCGTTACATCTATCACAAATGATCGATCAGCGATAGTCCTCTTGTAATGCGTCCAGTGCGGCTGAGCCAGGGCAGAGCTTTGAGTAGTCGAGCTCTCTGAGTGGGGTTGCCGAAGTGCGATTCATTTCGTGCACGTCGGGGGATTCGCCATCGATGTAAAGCAAGCCCGTCAGGATCTGACCGTCCTTCTGGTGCTGGTCGAGGTAAGCGGAAACTTTGGCGCGGTCCGTGGGATCGTAGTCGGCTGGAACCGAGCGGAACATGACGGTGCTGCCGTCGTGCATTTTCACGGCGGTGGTGCCTGCGCTGGTGATGTCGGCGACGATCTCGTCGGCGTGCGGTACAAAGTCGGATTCCACTAATTGCCGGGAGTAGCGGCGGGTGTGGAGGTAACTTTTGGTAGAGCCATTGTGGTCGTTGAATGTGACGCACGGGCTAATGACGTCGATCAGCGCGAAGCCACGGTGCGACAGGGCGGCTCGCAGGATGGGCACGAGTTGCTCCTTGTCGCCAGAGAAGCTGCGGGCGACAAAGGTAGCACCAAGACTTAGGCCCAAGCGAACAGGATCAATCGGAGCCATGCGGTTGGCTTCGCCGCGCTTGCTCTTCGAGCCGAGGTCGGCCGAGGCGGAGAACTGGCCCTTGGTGAGGCCATAGACACCGTTGTTCTCGATGACATAGACCATCTTGAGGTTGCGACGAATGGCGTGGCTTAGCTGTCCGAGGCCGATCGACAGAGAGTCGCCGTCACCCGATACGCCGATGTAGGTGAGATCGCAATTGGCGGCGATGGCGCCGGCGGCAATGGCAGGCATGCGGCCGTGGGCCGAGTTGAAGCCGTGCGCTCCGTTGACGAAGTAGGTTGGCGTTTTCGAAGAGCAGCCAATGCCACTGAGTTTGGCGATGCGGTGGGGCGGGGTAGACTGCTCCCACAAAGCACGGACAATCGCCGCTGTAATCGAGTCGTGGCCGCAGCCGGCGCAGAGTGTCGACATGGAGCCTTCGTAGTCTCGAATCGTGAGGCCGAGTTGGTTGCGTTGCGCGGTAGGGTGGGTGGCAAGGGGTTTTGTAATGGAAGGCATCAGGCAATCTCCTTGAGGATTTGGTCAACGACGTGGCTGGCGCTCAATGGGAAGCCGCTGTAGAACAACAGGCTCTTCATCTTGTCCTTGGCGATGCCGGTTTCGAGGGTGAGCAGTGCTTTGAGCTGTGCGTCACGATTCTGCTCGACGATGAAAGTAAACGGATGTTCTTCGAGGAACTTCTCGACAGAATCCGGGAAGGGGAAGCCGCAGATTCGCATGTAGTCGGCCGGAATGCCGCGCTCGGTGAGGATGTCGTGAGCTTCCTTCACGGCCGGGTCGCAGCCGCCGATTGCGATGATGCCGAAGCGGGCGCCCTCGCGCTTTTCGATGACCGGAGGCGGGACGAACTTTGCCGAAGCACTGTGCTTCTTGAGCAGGCGATCCATCACTTCCTGATATTCTTCGGGGATTTCCGTGTAGCCGCCGAACTTGTTGTGGCCAGAGCCGCGCACGAAGTAGGAGCCCTTGGAGTCAACGCCAGGCAGAGTGCGGGCGGCGACGAAGTTCTCGTCTTCATTGTTGTAGCGCTGGAACTTTGGAATCTTTTTGAGCGCTTCGGAGTCGAGCACGCGGCCGCGATTGGGCTGGTAGGATTCGTTGAATCTGAGACGATCGACGACCCAGTCGTTCATGCCGATATCGAGATCTGAGAGCATGAGCACGGGTGTCTGGAATTGTTCGGCGAGATCGAATGCCTGGATGGCCATGTGGAAACACTCATTCGGATTGGCCGGGAACAGCAGGATGTGCTTGGTGTCGCCATGCGAAGCGTAAGCGCAGGTGAGCAGATCGGCTTGTTGAGTTCTTGTGGGCATCCCGGTTGACGGTCCAACGCGTTGCACGTCAATGACGACAGCGGGAATTTCGGCATAGTAGGCAAGGCCCAGAAGTTCGCTCATCAGGGAGATGCCCGGCCCTGCTGTTGAGGTGAAGCAGCGTGCACCATTCCAGCTTGCGCCGATCACCATGCCGATGGCGGCGAGTTCGTCTTCGGCTTGCAGGATGAGGTAGTTGTTGTCGCCTGTTTCGGGATCTTTGCGGTACTTTTCACAGAAGGCCTTGAAGGCGTCCATGACGGAAGTTGCGGGAGTGATGGGGTACCAGGCGGCGACGGTGGCACCGGCGTAGACACAGCCAAGAGCGGCAGCCGTGTTGCCATCGATCAGGATCTTATCTGAATTGGCGTCCATCTTCTCGAGACGGAACGGCAGGGGACAATCGAAATTCTGTTTGGCGAATTGGTAGCCCAGTTGGAGTGCTTTTGAGTTTGAATCGCGAAGGGCCTTCTTTGCTGAATACTTCTCGTCCAGCAGAGCGTTGACCACGTCCATGTCGATATCCAACGCGGCGCAAAGGGCTCCGGCGTAGGCGATGTTCTTCATCAGGATGCGTTCGCGCGGTTCTCCGAACTGGGCGGTGCACATCTCTGCGAGTGGGATGCCGATGTAATGAATGTCATCGCGAAGCAGGTCTGGGTCGAGCGGCCAGGAGGAGTCATACATCAGGTACCCGCCGGAACGGACTTCCTTGATGTCTCTCTTATAGGTTTGGCCGTTCATAGCCACCATCAGGTCATACTCAGGAGCGCGGGCTGCGTAGCCTTGCTTGTTGACGCGGATCTCATACCAGGTGGGGAGACCCTGAATATTAGAAGGGAAAAGATTCTTGCCGCAGACGGGAATCCCCATGCGAAAGATGGCTTGCATAACAAGGCCGTTGGCGCTGGCCGAGCCGGTGCCGTTGACGTTGGCGAGTTTGAAGGCGAAATCGTTGACACGACTGGGTGCTATGTAGTGCATGAGGTTCCTGCGTATTGGATCAATAGATTGAACTTCTGCATGTCCCACGCCGCGGTGGGACAGCGTTCGGCGCAAAGGCCACAGTGGACGCAGACGTCTTCGTCTTTCACCATGACGCGTTTGGTTTGGGGTAACGCTTCTGAGGCGTACAGTGCCTGATCGAGGTTGGTGGCGGGTGCGGACAGACGCGTGCGCAGCTCAGCCTCCTCGCTATCTCGAGTAATTGTGAGGCACTGTACCGGACAGATGTCGATACAGGCGTCGCACTCAATACACTTCTTCGGCACGAAGACGGTCTCGATGTCACAGTTCAGACAACGCTGCGCTTCGCGAGCGGTCTGTTCGAGGTTGAAGCCAACTTCAACTTCTACGTTTAACTGGCGGAAGCGTTCTTCGAGGTCGACATGCTTCATCTTCTGGCGATGAGCTGGGTTGTAGTCGTTGTGGTAACTCCACTCACTGATGCCCATCTTCTGGCTGATGAGGTTCATCCCTTGAGGAGGCCTGTCCGTGGCTGGAACACCCTGGCAATGGTTGTGAATCGAGATTGCGGCTTCGTGGCCCTGGGCTACTGCCCAGATGATGTTCTTGGGGCCGAAGGCGGCATCGCCGCCAAAGAAGACGCTCTTGCGCGTGCTCTCAAAAGTCGTCTCGTCAACGATGGGTACTTCCCATTGATCGAACTCGATACCAAGATCGCGCTCGATCCAGGGGAAGGCGTTCTCTTGGCCGATGGCAAGGATCACGTCGTCCGCCGCAATGAAGACAGTTTCGACCGTCTTTGATTTGCGGGCTTCAGCGTCCCATTCGAGGCGATCGAACTCCATGCCTTTGAGGACGCCGTTCTCAACTACGAAACGCTTGGGTGCGTGGTTGATGACGATGTCGATGCCTTCTTCCTCCGCGTCGTCGAGTTCCCATGGGGAGGCCTTGAAATAACCCCGAGGGCGGCGGGCCATCACCTTGATTTCGGTTCCACCAAGGCGACGCGAGGTGCGGCAGCAATCCATCGCCGTATTGCCGACGCCGATGATCAGCACACGACTTCCAATCGAATCGATGTGGTTGAATGCTACAGATTCGAGCCAGTCGATCCCGATGTGGATTCGATCTGAATCGTGTCGGCCCGGAATGTCGAGGTCTTTGCCACGGGGAGCACCCGAGCCGACGAAGACGGCATCGTAGCCCTCAGCGAGCAAGCTCTTGAAGCTGGTGACTGGGGAATCGTAGCGTATGTCAATTCCCATGTTGATGATGTTGGCCACTTCTTCGTCGAGAACCGATTCGGGCAGCCGAAAGCTTGGGATGTTGGTGCGCATCAAGCCGCCCGGCTTCGATTGCTTTTCGAAAATGGTGACCTCGTAGCCAAGTGGGCGGAGATCATTGGCGACGGTGAGTGAAGCAGGGCCGGCCCCAACCAGAGCGACACGTTTGCCATTGTTTTGCTCTGGAGCTTTCGGCAGCATGTCGCTGATATCGCCTTTGAGGTCTGCAGCGACTCGCTTGAGCCGGCAGATCGCGACGGGCTGTTCCTCGATGCGGCCTCGACGGCAGGCAGGCTCGCAAGGACGGTCGCAGGTTCGGCCGAGAACGGCGGGAAATACATTGGATTCCCGGTTCTTCATGTAGGCGTCGGCGTATCTGCCCTGAGCGATGAGACGTATATATTCCGGAACGTTGGTGTGGGCTGGACAAGCCCATTGGCAATCCACAACTTTGTGGAAGTAATCTGGGTGACTGACGTCGTTGGTCTTCAGGGTACCCCTCCATAGCGGGCCAGCACGTGGGCCCATGGGGATAGATCATATAACAAGGTGATCGCTATGATTCGTCTGTTATCAATATTGTTTTGGATTGGCGTTTCCAGTTTGTTGGCTGGGGAATGGAAAGCTTTGTTTGATGGAAAGATGCTGGATGGATGGCGGGTGGAGCATGAGGGCTATAGCTGGGTTGTTCGCGATGGAAGTCTGGTTACCGTTAAAGAGCCGAGGATCCTTGAGGACCTGTTGAGCGTCGAGGATTATCTGGATTGCGAGATGGAGTTTGAGTTCAAGCTGGAAGCGGGCGGAAATAGTGGGATCAAGCACCGGATTGGTCGATCTGTGAAGTTTGTGCTCGACTCAACGGCTGGTCCGTTTCTGGACGGGAAGCGCGTGGAGAAGATTGAGTTGCGGCCAGGGCAAAGGGGACGAGTTTACAACCGAGGACTTGAATTCCAATTGCTTGACGATGCCTGGCATCCGGACGGGGCTAAGGGATTGGATCGCAGAACGGGGGCTTTGTATCAGAGAGTGGCTCCCCTCAAAACTTTGCAGTTTGAGCCAGGAACTTGGAATCGAGGACGACTGGTGGTAAGTGGAGCCGTGATCGAGCATTGGTTGAGCGGAGAGCTCGTGATGCGCAAGGACTTCGCAGATCAGTTGCCCGAGATGTTTCGAAAGGCGGCTCCGATTGCTCTGCAGAATCACGGCGATTCAGTGGTTGAGTTTCGATCGTTGCGCATTCGGCGTTTGCCCTAAGTGCGAGATACAATCGCCGAAGTGTCTTCAAATCGATATGCGTGGGTGATTGTCGCGGTGCTGCTGCCTGTGGCGCTGCTGAACTACCTGGACCGGCAGATGCTGGCTGCCATGAAGTTCTCTGTGATGCACGATGTGGGTGATATCGGCAGCGAAGCGAATTGGGGTAAGATCCTGGCTCTGTTCAAGTGGACTTACGCGTTTCTGAGCCCGGTTGGTGGCTATCTGGCGGATCGATACAGCAAGCGACACGTCATTGCCTTCAGTCTTCTTGCGTGGTCTGCTGTGACGTGGGCCACCGGGCAGGTGACCAGTTTCGATCAATTATTGTGGACGCGAGCCGTGATGGGAATCAGCGAGGCGTTTTACATCCCAGCGGCATTGGCTTTGATCGCCGATTATCACGTTGGTGAGACTCGGTCGCGCGCGGTGGGCTTTCACCAGATGGGCATTTATCTGGGGGTAATTCTTGGTGGATTCAGTGGGTATGCCGCTGATGATCCTGCGCTGGGCTGGCGTTGGATGTTCGGTGTTTGCGGGCTTGTGGGTATGGTGTACGCGATACCGCTGTTTCTTGTGATTCGGAATACTCCGTTGGTGAGCAAGCAAAGTGGGGCTCCAGTTGCCGCTCTGCGGGGCCTGTTGGCAAACCGACCTTTCCTCTTGCTGGTTCTGTACTTCACGCTTCCGGCTATGGCGGGGTGGATCGTTCGGGATTGGATGCCGGCGATTCTGAAGGCGGAGTTTGGGATCGGGCAGGGTAAGGCTGGGGTTTCAGCGACTTTGTACTGGATGCTCGCTGCGATTCTGTCTGCACTTTTCGGAGGGTGGTTGGCGGACCGCTGGATGCAGAAGACTCAGCGTGGTCGCATCTATGTGAGCGCGATCGGTATGGGAATGATTGTTGTGGCGATGATGGGGGTTGGGTATGCGCCGACGACAGGGCTGCTTTGGGTGGCCGTGGGATTTCTGATGCTGTTCGGTTTGGGCTGGGGGATGTTTGACTCGAACAACATGCCGATCTTGTGTCAGATCACGAATCCGAGCGAACGCGCTACAGGCTATGGACTGATGAATCTGGTGAGCATTAGTTGTGGTGGTTTTGCGGATTATGGCTTTGGCTTGTTGCGCGATGCGAACATGCCGCTGCTGGCTATCTTCGGCATTTTTGCCAGTGTGGCGGCTCTATCCATCGTGGTGGTTTTGATGATTCAACCGAGGGAATCAGTCCAGAACGCGAATTTGTAAGTTTCGGTAGCAACCCTTGCCGCCGTGGTGTGTGAGAACCAGTGGGTACTTCTTTTTGGGGTTGGCTTTCAGTTCGTCAAGGTTGGTTGGTTTCGGTATGTCGACACGTTTTTCTGCCGCCATGGCGGAACGAAGCGTGGAGGATTCCAGATCCGCGGCAAAGACTTTCACTCCATTAAGCCAGTGCTCAATGGTGCGACCTTTATCGACGATGCGCGCCTGGTGCCAAGTTTCGACCGGCAGATTTGGGACGTTTGATGGTGAGCCGAAAAGATAGAGAGCCCCCGTAGCGCGTGTTGGAGAGACTCGAGCGTCAGGCACGCGCTCGTCGTCGATCAATTGCAGTTCGAGGCCCAAGGCTTTGGGTACGTCAATGTCGAACTTGCCCGTGTCGGGATTCGGCCGCGTGCCGAAGACCAGATACTTCACCCCGCTGTTGGTTCCCGAAGCAATCCACCAATCGAAGGTGAACTCGAAACTGCGATAGCTGCCAACTGAAGAAAGATCGGCGCGCGGGCCAACGGCGATGGAGCAGAGAGCGCCGTTTTCAATCGTCCAGGAGCGGGCAGGGAAGTCCGGGCGAGTCTGCGTTTGCCAACCCTTGGTGGTTTGCCCATCGAAGAGTGACTGAGCCAGGGGCAGAAGCAGGTACAGGGTCGGCAAGACGGACATGGAGGCTATTGCATCACATGTCCGGCTTTAATCTGCGGTGGAGTTCCAAAGACGGATCACTCGAGTTTCCTTTTCCCAACCGAGGACGCTGATGGCGGCCGTGCCTAGTGCCAGGAGTCGACCGTCACGCGGGGGCAGGCTGAGGTAGCAACAGGCGAGGATGCGCAGTAGATGACCATGCGCGAACAAGAGCACATCACCACCAACCTCGCTTGCCTTGGAAATTACCTGGCCAGCACGCTCGTAAACCTGTTCGATGGATTCGCCATCTGGCGTGCCATCCTTCCAGATTGTCCAATCCGGATCAGCTTGGCGGATGTCCTGTGCTGTTCGGCCCTCGAGGGAGCCGTAGTTCCACTCCCGCAAGTCGTCGAGCAATACTACCTGAACGCCGTAGCCTGCAAGCTCGCAAGTCTTACGTGCTCTTTGGAGAGGACTTGAAAACACTGCTCGAAATTCGCGTTTTCCCAATCTGGATCCAAGCCCGAGAGCTTGTTGCTCTCCTCCCGGTGTCAACGCGAGATCTGTCCAGCCTGTATGTTGCCCGCTCTGACTCCAAGCGGTTTCTCCATGCCTCACCAGCCAGATTTCATGTTTCATTGCAGGGCCTTTCGGACCGTAAAGTCATAGGCTGCTGTGCCTACGATGCCACCCAGGAAAGGAGCGAAGAACGGAATGATCCAGATGCCGGTGCCATCGGTAAGGCCGTTGTTGCGAAAGCCGGCCAGTACGGTAAACAGGCGTGGACCGAGGTCTCGCGCCGGGTTGATCGCATAGCCATGTAATGCGCCGAAACTCATGCCGATTGCCACGACTACCGCTCCGACGAGCAAGGGAGTCATCCACGGTGGAGCCTGGACGTTATTCTCGTCGGTGAGGGCGGAGACCAGGAAGAGCAGGATCGCGGTGCCAATGACCTGGTCGACAAATCCCGCCAGTGGAACGTCGGGAAATGCGGGGAAAGTCGCGAAGATTCCGGCGGTCTTTTCAAGGAGGGGATCCTGTTTCATGAAGGCATGCCGGTAGTTGTAGAAGACCAGTGCTGCCCCCGAGAATGCGCCGAGCATTTGCGCGGCGATGTAGGGCAGGACTTTTGACCAACTAAAGCCTCGGAAGATTGCCATCGAAACGGTAACGGCAGGATTCAGGTGCGCTCCGCTGACACGGTTGCTGACTGCTACACCCATCATCACTGCCAAACCCCAAGCCAGATTGATGTTGGTTGCGCCGCCGTTCACGATCTCCCCAGGGATACCGTTGCCAAATAGCTGCACCATTGCCACGACTCCGCCACCGAGCAACAAGATCACGAGTGTGCCGAGGAATTCGGCCATCATTTCATACAACAAAGTTTGAGGCATCTCGAAATTCTATACTGTCGTAGATGGCATTGCTTTTACTTCCTCTTCTCACTCTGCTTGCCCAAGCCCAGTCGATGACGCCTGCCGCACTTGGCGAATACGTCAAGGCGAACTACACCAAGTATGAGCATCGAATCCCGATGCGAGATGGCAAGCGCTTGTTTACTTCGATTTATGTCCCTAAAGATGCCTCCCGCAGCTATCCTCTTTTGCTGAACCGTACGCCTTACAGCGTTGCGCCTTACGGTGTGGACAAATACCGCTCCAATCTTGGACCCAATGAGCAATTCGCCAAGAGCGGCTACATCTTTGTTTATCAGGACGTGCGGGGGCGGTACATGAGCGAGGGGGAATTCGTGGAGATGACGCCTCATCAGAACACGATTAACGAATCCACCGATACCTTTGACACGATCGCCTGGCTGGTGAAGCATGTTCAGCCCAACAACGGTAAGGCAGGGATCGTCGGGATCTCCTATCCGGGATTCTATGCTGCAGCAGGTATGATCAATGCTCATCCGGCGCTGAAGGCGGCAAGCCCGCAGGCGCCGATCATCGATTTGTTTAAAGGTGACGACGCTTATCACAATGGTGCTTTTTATCTCACCGCCAACTTTGGTTTTTATGCCTTCTTCGGTAAGAAGAAAACCGAACCCGAACTTCCTGACGCGAATGCACGTCGCTTCGATTTCGGCACTCGCGACGGCTATGACTTTTACAAGCGCCTCGGCCCTTTGTCCAACGCCGATGAGAAGTTCTTCAAGCGGGAAAGCCCTTATTGGACGGACCTGCTGAACCACACCACTTACGATGAATTCTGGAAGGTGCGCAATCTTGCGCCGCACATCAAGAACATTTCCCCAGCGGTTCTCACGGTTGGCGGTTGGTACGACGCCGAAGACCTTGCTGGCCCGCTGCGGCTCGATTCGGCTCTGAGCCAGAAAAGCCCTGCCACCAAGAGAACGCTCGTGATGGGCCCCTGGGTCCATGGCGGATGGGCTCGGGGCGAAGGCGACAAGCTGGGCCAGGTCAGCTTTAACTTCAAAACTTCCCAGTGGTTCCGTGAAAACGTTGAATTTCCGTTCTTTGAATTCCATCTGAAAGAAAAACCTGACCCACGCCTTAGCAGGGCCATCGTATTTGAAACGGGTACGAATCGCTGGCGCAACTTTGATCAATGGCCGCCCAAAGGTAGTGCCGAAAAGCTGTATCTTCACCCCAATGGCAAGGTTGCTTTAACCGCGCCTCAAGGGGCCGGCATGTTCTCGGAGTACACTGCGGATCCTGCCAAACCTGTGCCTTTTGTTGGCTACACCACGCTCGGGATGTCCCAGGAATATATGGTGAGTGACCAGAGGTTTGCCTCGACTCGACCTGATGTGCTGACTTTTGCCAGCGAGCCGTTGGAGGAAGATCTGATTGTCGCGGGGCCACTGCAGCCGAAGCTGTTTCTCGAATCCACCGCCACAGACGCCGATTTCATCGTGAAGCTGATCGACGTTTATCCGGATGACACTCAACAGTTGCTCCGTGGCGAACCGTTTCGGGCGAAGTTTCGAGAGAGCATGGAGACTCCCAAACCGATCGAGCCTGGCAAGTTGTTCGAGCTCAACTACACGATGCCTGACATTTGCCATGTATTTCGCCGTGGCCACCGGATTATGGTGCAAGTTCAAAGTTCCTGGTTTCCATTGGTGGATCTCAATCCCCAGCGTTTCGGGGATATC
Source organism: Acidobacteriota bacterium (assembly GCA_016870995.1). Lineage (GTDB taxonomy): Bacteria > Acidobacteriota > Terriglobia > Bryobacterales > Bryobacteraceae > Bryobacter. The sequence continues at coordinate 1,160 of VFZU01000066.1, read as the reverse complement.
CCGAACATGAAAGCTTCGGAGTTTCAAAAGGCTACTCACAAGCTGTTCACGAATGCCGATAAACCAAGTAGTATCAGTTTTGTAAAAATTGCGATTGAGTAATAATCAAGGGCTGAAGTGACTTCCCTTTCAAAATGTCGTTTCCGTTAGTGAGGGGTCTGCCAGTTCGACTTTCGCTTGGCTTGCTCATGCTGGCCATTGATCCCAGCCAGCTCGGTGCTGTTTCGCAACTGAATCCCGCTGATGCGTCGATCCGTGTCTGGTCGAGCGTGAATGGTCTTCCAGAGGAATCCATCTTCGGCATTGCCGAAACCAGCGATGGAAACGTCTGGTTAGCTACCAGAGATGGTTTGACTCGGTTTGATGGCAATACATTTCGGACGTTGCATCCGGCCACCCAGACGGGTATGCGGGAGAACTCATTTGGTGCGCTGCTTACAGTGGGCGGCACGCTTTGGATGGGCGCTCGCGATTTTCTCGCTTCTGCGCTGCCTGATTCCTTCCAGTCCTACGTCAACCCACAATTCAAATTTTTGCCATTTCCGAGACGGTCGATTGATCGCTTTGGCACTGTTGGGATGCAGCTTGGCAGCAATGGCCAAATCTGGCTGCAGCGAGGGGATGGCGTTTATGAATTTGACCCGAAGAACAAAGTAAAGCCAGTCTTGCGTTTTCTCCCTCCCGAAGGTGAGCAAGTCAGTGGCTTTTACGAGGGGTACGACGGTCGAGTCTTTTTGGCGTCAGAGTCCGGAGTGCGAGAGCGTGTTCAGGACAACTGGAAGTTGATCGATAACAGTCCCAGGAACGTGAACAAGATGTTGCTCACGCGAGATGAAGCGATCTGGATGTTTGCACCGGATGGGTTGCACAAGTTGCTGAAGGGAAAGGCAACGCGTCTCGACCTGCCGGGAAATGATCGCTTTTGAACTGGTGCGTGGTTTGCTCGAAGGGTGTGATGGAGAGCTTTGGGCTGGTGGCAGCACCAAGATGTTGCGGTTTCGCGGGACTCAAATGGATGAATTCGATCTCACGGTGTTCCGCTCCGGACGTGGTGGACAGCGCGTTGGGAGTGAATTATTGCCATTGAATCACGCAGCAATTTTGAATTCAACAGAAAAATCGCGACGAGCTTGAGTTGGCGTTTTGTAGCCGAGACGCTC
>VFZU01000065.1 GCA_016870995.1 Acidobacteriota bacterium | reverse complement strand
GATGCGCGCCGCAGAGGGGAGCCCCCATGGGGGCTCCCCTCTGCCTCCCTCAATAGAGCCAAATCTGCCAGACTAAGTGTTACCCATGTGACCGGATAGAAGTGTTACCTATGTGCCCGGTCGGACAACTCCACCCATTCAGATCCGCAAGATCAGCGGATTCGACTAGCCGCGTCCCGCGTCTCATCAGCCTCGAAGTCACGACCGTTCGCCCGGAAGTAATCCTCCAGCATCCGGTACACCTCAAGATCCTTGGGATCCATCCGTAGTGCCTCGTGGCACCAGTTCTGAAACGCACGCACCTCGTCGATTTGCAGGCTCAGTTTCGCCAGCATCTTTGCGATACCTGCCGTCTCCTTGCCTTCTTCAATCGCCGCTTCGAGCATCGCGATTGCCTCGCCAATCTCCCCCGCTGCCACCAGTTGCTTTGCTTGATTCAAATACGTTTCCGGCATTAGTCCTTCTTCAGTTCAAAACTTCCCATCATCCGCTTATAGGGATTCGTTTCCTTCAGCACATGCGTCCCCATCAGCTTGCCGTCATTGATCACAGCCCGAAACTCTTCAGTCATCTGTCTGGGGTCCACAACGCTAAACAAGACCGTTACCTGATCCACCTTACAGTTCGTCAGCGGATAGCTCAACTTTAACTGTGCTCCGGGGTTCTCAATCGAAATGTTCCCCTTGCAAGCCCGCCCTTCAATCGACAATTGCAATTCCACTTCCTGCACTCCGCTATAAATCCTGGCTTTGCCCCGCCACTTGCCTTGAAAGCTCTCCGGCTTGGTGTCAACCGGGGTCGGCAGTTCTTTCAACGTACCCAGATCCGGCTTCGCCAGATTTGTCAAAACTCCGGCTTTGTACTGTCCAATCGCTTCGCGTGCCGCCTCGGCAATCTTCGCCTGCTCCTCAGCCGTAATCTTCACAATCGTCGGCACCTTCGATTCACCGGCACACGACTTCCCAAGCAAAACTTCTAAAAAAACACACGATGTCACGTACGTTCCTACAGGCGACGGATGCGACCCATCGGAAACAAACAACTCAAGTTGTGCGCGCAACTTCTCCCAAGCCAACCCAACGGGCGCAAGCTCAGCTCCCAGTTCTTTCGCCGCCGATGAATATGCATAATTCAACCCAGCCTGAAATTCTGGATGTGCCTTCCGCGCCCAAGTCAGATACAACAATGTCTTTGCATTCTTCCTCTGGATTTCCGCATTCCAGATCTTGCTCCATTGCAGCAGCCCCGCTGGCTCGTTTACATTCCACTTCCCGTCCACAAAATTCTGCCCAAGCGTCGAGAAATCCTGCAGCACCACCACATCCCAGGTCCCAGCTCGCAACACCTCCAAGCCATTCGTGAGCGTCCAAAGATCCTGCAACGTCGACCCTCCGCGCGTTACAGATTTGGCTTCAAGCTGCCTTCCGGGCGTCGAATTCGCAATGCTCATCAACATCTCCGGCAGCGCATTCGTGTGCGTATAGGAGTTGCCAAGAAATAAAACACGAAGCGGTGCTTCTGTCTGCGCAGAAATGGAAAGGCTGGCGGCAAGGAGGACGGCAAGACGCATGAGTGCTATTTTTACATGGCGGGCATGCAACTCAGCGTTTTTCAGCAAACATCTCAAGTCAGTTTTTTCGATGCCGACGTACGGCTGCGAATGTCCCCGGTCGCTTATTGGCGCGTCCTACAAAACGCCGCTGCCGGGCACGCCGCACTCCTCTCGGCTGCCACGGAGAATCTTCGCAAATCCGGCCAAACTTGGATGCTCTCAAAGATGCGTGTCGACATCGATCGCCACCCCCTGCTTGGCGAATCACTCACGGTCGAAACCTGGCCCAGCACCCGCATCAAGGGCGCTCGCGCCTATCGCGATTACGTGCTCAAAGATTCCAAAGGTGAGCTCTGCGCCCGTGCCACCAGCCTCTGGGTCATCGTCGATCTCGCCACTCGCAAACCAGTCCGCATCCCCGACAACATCGTTGCTCTCTGCATCGATCCCGGCTACCCGATTCCTTCGCTCGAGGATGGTTCGCTCGCCCCACCCTCCCAGCCAACTTCATCCACCAACTTCACTGCCTATTGGAGTGATGCCGATCAAAACGAACACGTCAACAACCTCGCGATGGTTCGTTGGGCTGTTGATTCTCTCCCTCTGCTACATCTTGAAGCGAACGACCTCGTCTCCCTCGAAGCCCACTACCGCGCCGAGGTCTCCATCGGTGATCAGCTCCAGGTCGACACCGCCATCGATGGCGACAATATTCAACAGGTCATCCGCAAAGGTGAGACCATCGTCGCCCTCGTCCACAGCTGTTGGCGCTCTTCAGACTCCTCGTCGGTCGCCCCATAGCAACACGTGCAGCCGCGGCGAATACCGGTAGCCATATTGCTTGCACACCTCCGCGATCCAAACAGAACGCTCATTCAGTGTTTTAGAGTCCCGCCCCTCCGGCATCAGCATCACATGCTCGGCCTTAGCGGCCAAACTCTCCACCAAAGGGCGTATCTCGAGAAGGTCCGCCTCCGCAGCCACCACAAACTTCAACTGGTAATCGCACAACCCCATCAACCGCCGCAACACCTCAGGCTGCAACCGCAACTTGTCGTGCTGCACGCTCCAGTAAGGGTCCTGGGTCGGTGTCGAATTGGCAAGCTTCGGCGAAATACTCATCAAATCGCAATCGATCTCTCGGAACACCGTCCCCGCCGTTTCAATCGTGATGTGCTTGCCTCGCGCCCGCAACTCCCGGCACAACACTACGGACTCTTCAAACAACATCGGCTCCCCACCCGTCAACACAAAGTGTCTGGCCCCATACCCTTCGACGGCCTCCAGAATCGAAGCCACCGTCATGTCGGCCCCCTCTGGTTTCCAACTCGTATAGGGCGTATCGCACCAGGTACACCTCAAGTTACATCCCGACGTCCGTACAAAAACGCTCGACACTCCGGCCAGCGTCCCCTCGCCTTGGATCGAATGAAAAATCTCGCTGATCTTCATCGCGTTTGATAGGGCAGCGGATCAACGATCCCCACCTCAGAAAAGCCCTTCAATCGAAGCTGGCACGCATCGCATAATCCACAAGGCCGCCCTTGCGGATCGGGGTCATAGCAGGTGAACGTCAAACTAAAGTCCACGCCGAGATCCTGAGCCAGTTTCGTAATCCCGCCTTTTGACAACTCGATCAGCGGAGTGTGAATCTTCAACTTGGTCGCACCCTCCACACCACTCTTTGTAGCCAGGTCAGCCATCTTCGTGAACGCTTCAATGTACTCACCCCGGCAATCCGGATAGCCGGAATAATCGATCGCGTTCACACCGATAAAGATGTCCGCCGCACCCAGCACCTCGGCCCAGGCCAGCGCCAACGAAAGAAAAATCGTATTTCGCGCCGGCACATAAGTCACCGGGATCCCCTCCCCCATCTGATCTCCGCTGCGCGACTTCGGTACCTCGATATCCGCCGTCAACGCAGACCCGCCAAACGCCCGCAAGTCGATCGAGATCACCTTATGCTCAACCGCCTCCAGGCTCGCCGCAACCTTCTTGGCCGCCTCAAGTTCAAACTTATGCCGTTGCCCATAGTCGAAGCTCAACGCATAGCACTCAAAGCCCTCGCGTCGTGCAAAAGCCAGACAGGTCGATGAATCCAGGCCTCCCGACAACAAACAAACCGCACGCTTCATCGTCGGCTCTCCTTCGGATACGTCAACGTCAAAAAGAATCCCAACAGCGGAAACAACACCAGTGACAACAGTGCATTGTGCAAGCCCGTCACATCCGACACCTTACCGATCAGCGGAATAAACACAAACCCCGCCATACCCCACGCAAAGCCCATCATCAACGCCGACACAGTCCCAGCCTGCCCGGGAGCCAATTGCTGCCCCATCAAGACATTCACCGGGATCGTAAACAGCAACACCAAGCCGCCCAGGGCAAGGCTCACCAATGAAACCCAACCGCGCGTAAAGAAGAAACCGGCCAGAAACGGCACACTCCCGATCATCGAAATCAGAATCGTCGTCCTTCCCCCAAAACGGTTCGCAAGGTTGCCGCCCAAAAATCCGCCTAGCGCACCAAAACCCAAATAAAGGCTCAACGCCTGGCTCGCCGCCGATGCGCTAAACCCACGCTCCCGTGTCAAATACAACGGTAGAAACTGCGTAAACGTCACCTGCACAATCGACCGGATGAACACCAGAAAATACAAAATCGTGAGCGGTTTCCAAACCGCCTTCAATGGGGCAACATCAAAACGCTTCCGCTGCTCACCAGCCGCACGTCCTACCCCAGGCAGATACAGCAGCAACATCAGCGTAACCAGTACCCCAGGGATCGCCCCATACCAACTGTGCTCAAATCCAAAATGCTCAACAATGAACGCAAAGTACGTTGGCCCCAGCGCCAGCCCTAATGTGCCCGAGCAAATAAACACAGCCATCCAGAAGGGCTTATTCTGTTCAATCCCTTGTGTCGCTCGCGCGCTCGCCTGCGGATGAAAACTTGAGATGCCCAACCCACCAACCACTGCGCACAGCATCACCATGGAGTAGTTCGGTGCCAGCCCCACCATCGCAATCCCCAGGCCGGCCACCGCCGGCGCAAGCGTCGTAAACAATTGCGAGTGCAGTCGATCCGATAAATAACCAAACCCCGGTTGCGTCACCGAGTTGGCAAACACATACAACCCCGCCAGGAATCCCGCCTCTGTCAGGTTGATCCCCAACTTGGTGGCCAAATGCGGTTGAAACGCAGCGAGAGCCGACGAATACACGTCAATAAAGAAATGCCCGACACAAAGCAAGACAAGAGAAAAGTAAATTCGGCGATCCGCCGCTTGCACTTCCGCCTGCGAAACGGCTAAAGGATAACTGCCAGAGCTCATGTTGGGGTTACCTTTAGTATAGATGGTGATATTGATAGGGATTCATCCCGTGAAGGAGGCGCTCACCGTGGGACGTCCCCTCGACCGAGTGCTGGTTGCAAAGGGTGCCGGCGGCCCAAGAATTCAGGAGATCGTTGATCTCTGCCGCCAACGCAAGGTGGCCCTCCGCTTTGAAACGCGAGAAGCGCTCGACCGCAACGCCGGCGGCTCCGCCCGTCATCAAGGCGTTCTCGCCTTCGGGGCCGAAAAGAAATACGAGGATTTCGACGACATCCTCAATCACGAACTGGTTGTCGTCCTCGATGGCGTCGAAGATCCTCACAATCTCGGTGCCATCCTCCGCACTGCCTCCGCAGTTGGCGCAGGTGCGGTGATCATCCCTGAACGCCGTGCCGTTGGCGTCACCGAAACCGTTGCGAAAGCCGCCGCCGGTGCCCTCGAACATATGTCGATCGTTCGCGTCACGAATATCGCCCAGGCCCTTGCGAAACTCAAGTCCACCGGCTACTGGATCTACGGCCTCGACGAACGTGGAGAAAAAACCTACGATCAAGCCGACTTCGATCCCAAGTGCGCTATCGTCCTTGGCGCCGAAGGCCACGGCCTCCACGACAACGTGCGTAAGGCTTGCGATTTCCTACTTCGCATTCCCATGTCCGGCCCCATCCCCAGCCTGAATGTCAGCGTCGCCGCGGGTATTGTTCTATTCGATTGGAAACGCCAACGCGGCATCGAGCAATGAAATTCACGCTGACCCTTCTTCTTGCCGCAACCTTGATCGCGCGTGATCCGGTCCGCGCCCGCAACGCGATGGTTGTCGCACAAGAGCCCATCGCCACCGACGTCGGCCTCGAGATCCTCAAAAAGGGCGGCAACGCCTACCACGCCGCCGTGGCTGTTTCGTTCGCGCTCGCCGTCACCTATCCAACCGCGGGCAACATCGGCGGCGGTGGATTCGCTCTCCTTCGCTCCGCCTCGGGCGACACCAACTTCATCGACTTCCGCGAGAAAGCCCCCGCCGCCGCATCCCGTGACATGTATCTCGACAAAGACGGCAAGCCTACTCGCGACAGTGTTATCGGCTGGCGCGCCAGCGGCGTTCCTGGTACGGTCCGCCGCCTCGCATTGCTTCACAAAAAGTACGGCAAGCTCAAGTGGGCCGATCTCGTCATGCCCGCCGCCAAACTCGCCAAGAATGGCTTCGTTCCTTCCTATTCCATCGCTCGCGGTCTCCAGGGTGCTCAGCGCACCCTCGGCCAGTTCCCAGAGTCCAAGCGCATCTACCAGCGCAACGGCAATTACTACGAAGCCGGCGAAACCCTCCGCCTCCCGGAACTCGCAAACACTCTCAACCGCATCGCCAAGCGCGGCCCCGACGCATTCCACCTCGGTCAAACCGCCAAGATTCTCGCGAAACAAATGGCCCAGAACGGCGGCCTCATCAAGGAAGCCGATCTCCGCGACTACCAGGCTGTTGAGCGCAAACCCCTCCTGGGCAAATACCGTGGCCACGACATCATTGCTGCCCCGCCGCCTTCTTCCGGCGGCATCGGCATGCTCCAGATGATGGCTATGCTCGACAAGCTCGACTACTCCAAAGCCGGTCTCGGCAGCGCTCGCCACGCCCACATCCTCGCCGAAGTCATGCGCCGCTTCTATGCCGACCGCAGCCAGTTTCTCGGCGATCCCGACTTCGTCAAGGTCCCCGTCGCAAGTCTCCTCAAGCCCGATTACATCGCCACGCGCACCTCCTCCATCAACCCCAACCAGGCCACGCCATCGAGCACCTTGCAACACGGCGCGATCCCACCGGAGGAAAGCCCCGAGACCACGCACCTCTCCGTCGTCGACGCCCAAGGCAACGCCGTCTCTCTAACCTACACTCTCAACGGTGGCTACGGCAGCGGCGTCACTGTCCCCGGCCTTGGCTTTCTCCTCAATAACGAAATGGATGACTTCTCCGCCAAACCCGGCACCCCCAACATGTTCGGCGCAGTCGGCGGCGAAGCCAACGCGATCGCCCCCGGCAAGCGTATGCTCTCCAGCATGACCCCCACCATCGTCGCCAAAGACGGCAAGTTCTACCTCGTCATCGGCGCACCCGGCGGCACACGCATCATCACCGGCGTCATGCAGGTCATCCTCAACGTCATCGACTTCAAACTCAACATGCAGGACGCCATCGACACCCCCCGCCTCCACCACCAATGGCTTCCCGACAAGCTCTATCTCGAACGCGGCTGGAGCCCCGACACTGTCGAAATTCTGAAACGCCTCGGCCACAATGTCGAAACCGGCACACCCAGCGTTTCGAACGTACATGGCATCCTAGTGGAAGACAAGTGGCTCCAAGGCGCGCCCGACGGGCGCACCAATGGCAAAGCCGCTGGCTACTGAGCAAACTTCATGGATCATGTCCTCTCCACGCACATCTGCGTCAACCATCGCCTCACCTCCATCTGGCTCGATCGCATCTGGGAAGCCGGCATCCCTGCCGTCGAAATCTTCTGCGCCCGCCAGCACCTCGACTATCGCAACAAGGCCCAGGTCAATGAACTCGGTTATTGGTTCCGCGATGCCCAGCTAAAGCTCCATTCGCTGCACATGCCGATGTACAGCGACGACCAATGGGGCAAGTCCAGCCCTAACGCAGTGCTCACCCTCACCGAACTCTCCAAGCCCAAGCGCCAGGAAATGGTCGACGAAATCAAGCGTGCTCTCGAAGTCGCCGAGGTCATCCCCTGCAAATTCGCAATCCAGCACCTGGGCGTCGGCGGCGAAGCATTCGACCTCGCCAAGTGGGACGCTGCCTTCACGGCTCTTGAAGAACTCAACTTGTTCGCTCGCCAGCGCGGCGTCGAAATCCTTCTCGAAAACATTCCTAACTCTTTCTCCACCGCCGAACGCCTCATGGGCTTCCTCGAGATGACCCACCTCACCAACTCCTTCTGCTTCGACGTCGGCCATGCCAACATCGCCGGCAGTGTCGAAGGCGAGTGGGAAATCATGAAAGACCACGTCCGCTCCACCCACGTCCACGACAACGACAGCAAGAACGACAACCATCGCTTCCCCTTCATCCACACCGATGGCAACGTCAACTGGAAGCGCATCATGAAACTCCTGCGCGAGCGTCAATCCCAATACCCGCTGCTCCTTGAGCTGCGAGAAGTCCCCGATATCCCCAAGGTCATCGAGTCCGCTGCTGAAGTGTTCCGTCGCCTTGAAGAACTCCCCGAAGATCACAACTAGAGACCCAACATGAGTGAATTTCCCCGCGTTTCCATCGCGACCATTGGCCAGTACGACGGCCAGGTCGTGCGCCTCTCCGGCTGGCTATACAACCTCCGCCGCAGCGGCAAGATCGCCTTCCCCATCCTTCGCGATGGCACCGGCTTCCTACAGTGCGTAGCTGTCAAAGCGGAGCTTGCTCAAGACACCTTCGAAGCCATCCGCGGCCTCACCCAGGAATCTTCCCTCACCGTCATCGGCAAGGTCCGCGCCGAAAGCCGCGCCCCCGGCGGCTTTGAGCTCGACGTCCAGTCCGTCGAGATCCACCAATTGGTCGCAGAAGCCGATCCCTATCCGATCACCCCCAAGGATCACGGCATCGACTTCCTCATGGATCGCCGCCATCTCTGGCTCCGTTCCAAGCGCCAGTTCGCCATCGCGCGCATTCGCCACGAAGTCATCCGCGCCGTTCGCGACTTCTTCGACAACAACGGCTTCACTCTCGTCGATACACCCGTCTTTACGCCCGCTGCCTGCGAAGGTACGTCCACTCTCTTTGAAGTCGATTACTTCGAAGACGAAAAGGTTTACCTCACCCAGTCTGGCCAGCTTTACAACGAAGCCAACGCGATGGCCCTCGGCAAGGTCTACTGCTTCGGCCCCACCTTCCGCGCCGAAAAATCAAAGACCCGTCGCCACTTGACCGAGTTCTGGATGGTCGAGCCCGAAATGGCTTATGCCACACTCGAAGACGTCAAGGTCCTCGCCGAAGGCCTCGTACTCTCCATCGTCGATCGCGTCCTCGATCGTCGTCAGGAAGAACTCAAGATTCTCGAGCGCGACGTCTCCAGGCTCGAATCCATCAAAGCGCCCTTCAATCGCATGAGCTACGACGCCGCCGTCAAGATCCTCCAATCGAAGGGCAGCGAGATCACCTGGGGCACCGACTTCGGCAACACCGACGAAACGCTTCTCACCGAAGAGATGGACCGCCCGGTCCTCGTCGACAAGTACCCCACCGACATCAAAGCCTTCTACTTCCAGCCCGACACCGATCGCCCCGAACTCGCTCTCGGCGTCGACGTTATCGCTCCAGAAGGCTATGGCGAAATCATCGGCGGAGGACAACGCATCCACGACCTCAACCTGCTGCTCAAGCGTCTCGAAGAACACCAGCTTCCTCGCGAAGCCTTCGATTGGTACCTCGACCTGCGCAAGTTCGGCACGGTTCCCCACGGCGGCTTCGGCATGGGCATCGAACGCACCGTCAGTTGGATGTGCGGCCTCAACCATCTCCGTGAAGCCATCGCCTATCCGCGCATGCTCTATAGGACCCGGCCCTGATGCGCACCCAGAAAGTCGCCGTCATCGGCGCACCGATGGATTTAGGAGCAGGCCGCCGCGGCGTCGATATGGGCCCCTCGGCGGTTCGCGCCGCCAGCCTCCACGCCCGCCTCTCCTCCCTCGGCTACGACGTCGAAGACCTAGGCAACATCGATGTCGTGCAGCCGGAAGCGATCACGCCCAAGCCCTCTTCGGCTCGCTTCCTCCCCGAGATCGCGGCCAGCTGTTCCCGCCTCGCACGTATGGTGGAACGCGCCGCCGGCGAAGGCAAGTTCCCCATCATCCTCGGCGGAGATCATTCCATCGCCGCCGGCTCCATCGCTGGCATGGCCAAGCACTACCGAAAGTCCAAGCGCCGCATCGGTGTCATCTGGATCGATGCCCACGCCGACATGAACACGCCCGCCACCAGCCCCTCTGGCAACGTTCACGGCATGCCTCTTGCTTCCACCCTCGGTCTTGGCCCTGAAGAGCTCACTCACATCGGCGGCTATGCCCCCAAGGTCAAACCAGAGAACGCTGTCCTCATCGGGATCCGCGACGTCGACGAGATGGAAAGCGGCAACGTCACCTCAAGCGGCATCCACGCTTTCACCATGCGCGAGGTCGACGAGCTCGGCATGCGCACAGTGATCACTCGCGCCGTCGAAGCCGCCAGCCGCGGCACCGATGGTATCCATCTCTCTTTCGACATGGACAGCGTGGATCCCGACGAAGCCCCCGGCGTTGGCACCCCCGTCCGCGGCGGCCTCACGTATCGCGAAGCCCACCTCGCTATGGAGATGCTCAGCGATACCGAACTGCTGCGCTCCATCGAAGTGGTTGAAGTCAACCCAATCCTCGACACCGCCAATCGCACTGCCCTCTTGGCTGTCGAGTTGATCGCCTCCGCCATGGGCAAAAGGATTCTCCAGTAATGACCAAACTCAAAGTCGCCGTCGTCTATGGCGGCCGCTCCGGCGAGCATGAAGTCAGCCTTCGTTCCGCCGAATCCATCATCAATAACCTCGACCCCGCCCGCTACGAGGTCACTCGCTACCTTGTCTCACAGCAAGGTCAATGGTCTTCCGCGCCGATCCTCCCGGCTCCCGGCACCAACCCCAATATCGATGTCGTGTTCCCCATTACCCACGGCACCTTCGGCGAAGACGGCACGATGCAAGGTCTCTTCGAGCTCGCCGATCTTCCTTACGTCGGCCCCGGTGTGCTCGGCAGCGCCGTCGCCATGGATAAAGAACTCGCCAAGCGTGTCCTCCGCGACGCAGGGGTTCCCGTCGTCGACTTCCTCGTCCAACGCCGCGGCGAGCTCGACCCCGATGCCATCATTGCAAAGCTGGGCCTCCCCGCTTTCGTCAAGCCTGCCAACCTCGGTTCCTCGGTCGGCATCTCAAAAGCCAAGACCCGCGAGCAACTCATCGAGTCGCTCGAGATTGCCGCACGCTACGACACCAAGATCATCATTGAACGCTCTATTACGGGCCGCGAGTTTGAGTGCAGCGTCCTTGGCAACGAGCAGCTCCAGGCTTCATTCCCTTGCGAAATTCTCCCCGAACGCGAGTTCTACGATTACGAAGCCAAGTACATTCTCGACACCACCCGCATCGAGCTTCCGGCCAATCTCGACGCCAACCAAACTGCCACGATTCGCCAGCTTGCCATCGACGCCGTCCGCGCTCTCGATTGCCAAGGCATGTCCCGTGTCGACTTTCTTCTTGAAACCGCAACGGGCCAGTTCTACGTCAACGAAGTAAACACTTTGCCCGGCTTCACTTCCATCAGCATGTATCCCAAGATGTGGGAACACTCCGGCATCGGCTACGCCGAGCTGCTCGACCGTCTGATTCAACTTGCGATGGATCGCCACGCCCGCCGCAAGGCTACCCAGTTCCACCGCTAAACTCATGCGCCTGCTGCTCTGCCTGTTTCCGCTCACTCTCTTTGCTCAAGCGGACCCATCCGGACTCGCCGCCCACATCCGCCTCTTTACGCAGATCTACTCAATTGTCGAAGACAATGCTGCCGAGCCTGTCTCTGCTGCTCCAGCCTTCGAAGGTGGCGCGCTACCCGCCATGCTTCGTAAGCTCGATCCCCACTCGGTCTTCTTCAACAAAGACCAGTTCGAGCAGTTACGCGAGATGGAAACTTCCACCCGCAAAGGCTTTGGCAGCGTCGTCAGCGTCCTTCCCGGTCGCGTCATCGTCCTGCAGACCATGCCCGCCAGCCCCAGCGAGCGTGCCGGCCTGCAACCCGGCGATGAGATCATCGCGATCAACAACGTGGCTCTCAGTCGCTTCGACATGGAGCAAATGATCGAATACCTCGGCTACACGCGTCAAAAGGACGCTCTCCTTGCCGTTCGTCGTCAAAACTTTCCGCGTCCCCTCGAGTTCGTCCTCTCCCCAGCCACACTCAACGCTCCCACCGTCGAGCGTGCCTTCGCTCTCGCCCCCGGCTTTGGCTACATCCGTGTCAGCAGCTTTGAAGAAAAGACGGGCCGCGATCTCAAGAACGCCATCGAAAGAATCGGTGGCAATCAACTCAAGGGCCTTGTCCTCGACCTGCGCAATAATCCCGGCGGCGTCTTTGCGAGCGCTCTCGAAACTGCCTCGCTCTTCCTTCCTTCGGGAACCAACATCACCAGCGTCCGCGGCCGCTCGAAGAAGCAGGAAAACATCGAAGTTCCCATTAACAACGATCCCTACAAATTCCCTCTCGCCATCCTCATGAACGAGAAAAGCGCCAGTGGTTCCGAAGTTGTCGCCGCAGCCTTTCAGGATCACAAGCGAGCTGTCATTATTGGTATTCCCAGCTACGGCAAGGGCCTTGTCCAAAGCGTCTTCCCCGTTATGGGCGGCAACGGCCTCGCTCTCACTACGGCCTACTATTACACCCCCAACGGCCGTTCCATTCAGCGCCGCTACGAAGGTGCCCAGATCGATCCCACCCTCAACGAAGCGAAGGCCGGAGTCCAACCCGACATCGCCCAACACCCTGAAATCCCCACTCGCCTCCAGGCTTTTCTCGATTCGAACGGCCTCATCACGACGTACGCCACAAAGTGGGTCCGGCTAAACCCCAAGCCCCAGCCCGGCTTCGTTATGCCCAAGTCGGTTCTCGATCAATACCAGCGTTGGCTCAGCGAACGTAACGTCCAGCCCACGCTGGCGGAATGGTCCATCGACCGCGACTGGGTTCAGAATCGTCTCGAGCAGGAAATCGTCAACCTCACACTTGGCGTCGAAGCAGGCGACGAGATCGAAGCCCGCCGTGATCCTCAGATCCAGCGTGGACTCACGGAGATACAATCAAAGCATGAAACTGGCGCTCGTGCTGCTATCTTTGCCCCTGTCGCTCCAGGCAGCCCCAACCTTCACGCGAGACATCGCGCCCATCCTTTTTAACAACTGCACAAGCTGCCATCGCCCCGGCGAGATCGGGCCGATGTCCTTCACCAACTACAAGGAAATTCGTCCCTGGGCCAAGGCGATTCAGGCTGCCGTCCAGACTCGCAAAATGCCACCTTGGCATGCCGACCCTCATTACGGCAAGTTCGCCAACGATTCGCGCCTGAAGGAATCCGAAGTCGCAGCGATCATCTCTTGGGCCAGGAACGGCGCGCCAGAAGGAGACCCCAAAGACCTTCCCGCGCTACCGAAATTTGCTGAAGGCTGGCAGATCGGCAAACCTGACGCCATCTTCGCGATTCCCGAATTCACTCTTGGTTCAAATGGTCAGGACGAACAACAGAACTTCTTTGTAGAAACAAATTTCAAAGAAGACGTTTGGGTTGAAGCTGTGGAAATCCGCCCAGGCAATCGCAAAGTGGTCCACCATGCCCACGTTTGGATTGAAAGCCCCAGGGTCGCCAAGAGCGAAACACCCGAAACTCCCTTACCCAATAAGAAGCGCGTAAGCTTCACGATGCGAGAAGGCACTCGCGTGTTCGCTAAGCCGGATGCTCCTGTGATCGACGACGGCTGCAATCATCCCGACGGCGGCATGTGGCCCGGTGCCGAACCCAGAGAACTCGGTTCCATTCTGGGTAGCTTCGTCCCTGGCAAGCTTCCTGAAGAATGGCCCACCGGCATCGCCCGGCGCATCCCCGCAGGTTCCAAGATCAAGTTCACGATCCACTATTCCAAGTCGACCGGCAAAGAAGAGAAAGACATCACCAGTGTCGGTCTACGCTTTGCCAAGAAGCCCCCCGCGCAAGAACTTCGCCGCATCGACCTCCACAACAGCGCCTTCCGGATTCCGGCCAATGCCGACAACCACACCGTCACTGCCTGCTACACCTTCACTGAAGACTCCGATGTTCTTAGCTACCTTGCTCATATGCACTACCGCGGCAAGAGCATGCGCTTCGAAGCCACCTACCCGGACGGCAAGACGGAGACCCTGCTCAACATCCCGCAATACGATTTCGAATGGCAAACCAAGTACTTGAACTCCGCTCCCGTCCGCATTCCCAAGGGCACCCGGATCAAGCTCACTGCTACCTTCGACAACTCCCCCAACAACCGCTACAACCCCGACCCATCCAAGGTCATCCGCTGGGGCGACAACACCGTCGACGAAATGATGGACGGCTGGTTTGAATTCGTAACACCGAAGCGCTGAGCCCACTGGACTCAGCGCCCCAAGCACTGCTACCTACTGAGGAATCGGTCGCCCCATCGACTTGTAGATCCCCTCGATCATCGCCACATTGTCCTTCGCCTTCTGGTTCGTTTTATCGAACTCCAGCACGCGACGGTAGCTCTTCAGCGCAGCCGGATACTTCTTGAAGGGCGGCAGCTTCTCGTCGTACATGTACGTATCCCCATTGCCCAACAGTGCTTCCACCATGGCGTTCTTCACAGCCACATCCTTCGGTGCCGCCTTCACCGCGGGCTCAAGCACCGCAACGGCTTCTTCATACTTCTTGTTCTTCATCAAGGCCTTCGCATCGTCAACAGCCTTATTGGCGCCCAGCATCAATGCCGCACCCAGTGCAATCGTCAGGAATGTTCGCTTCATGATTTGATTGTAACCGCGCTAAACCCCACTGTTTGAGGCGATAATAGAGGAAAATCATGTCCAAGCGCCTCATTGTTGCCATCGACGGCCCGGCCGGAGCAGGGAAGTCCACCCTCGCGCGCCGCGTCGCCGAGCGCATCGGCGCTGTCTATATCGACACCGGTGCAATGTACCGCGCCATCGCTCTCTGGGCGATCCGCCAGGGTATTCCCTGCGACGACCACCACCGCCTCGAATCTCTCACCAATCACGCCCGCATTGAATTTCTCCCCGGCCATGGCCGCATCGCACTGAACGGCGAAGACGTCTCCTCGGCCATCAGAACTCCCGAAGTCGCCACGGCCGCCAGTCAGGTCGCCGCCATCTCCGGTGTCAGAAAAGCATTGGTCACCATCCAGCGCGAAATTGCCACTCACGCCAGCGTGGTCATGGAAGGCCGCGACATCGGCTCCGTCGTTTTCCCTGACGCCGACATCAAAATCTATCTCGACGCGAGCACAGACATCCGTGCTCGCCGCCGCGCCGCTGAACTCGCGGAAAAGCAAATCCAGGTTGACTTTAACGACCTGCGTCAACAAATCGAAGAGCGCGACTCCCGCGATCGCAACCGCGCCGCCTCGCCTCTCCTCCAGGCCGCCGACGCGACCTATCTCGACTCTTCCAATCTCTCTCCGGAAGACGTTGAAGAAGAAATCCTCCGCATCATCCGCTCCAAAACGAGCAATGGAAAGGTCCTAGTCTCTTGAACGAAATTCTTGTCATGAAATTTGGCGGCACCTCGATGGGTTCCGCCGATCGCATGCGCATCGCTGCCCAAATTTGCGCCGACGCCCGCAAACAATTCTCTGTCGCCATTGTCGTCTCCGCCATGAGCAAGGTCACTGACTTGCTCCTCTCCACCCTCCGCGCCGCTGAAGAAGGTGACCACGAAGGTGTCAAAGAAAACATCCGCATCATCGAGAAGCGCCACAACGAAACCTGCCGTGAACTCCTCCCCGAGTCGCGACAGGAAAGTGTTCTCGCCTCCATCCACGCTCTGATCGAAGAATTCGAACGGCTTTCAAGCGGCATTCTTATGCTTGCCGAGCGCCCGCCCCGCAGCGTCGACGAAGCCCTCGCCATCGGCGAACGCTTAAGCGCCACGCTCATGTCTGCTTGCCTCGATTCGAGCGGCATTCCCTCCATCGCCGTCAACGCTCGCGACGTCGTCGTTACCGATGGCATCTTCGGTAATGCCTCGCCTCTCATGGATCACACGCGTGAAAGGGCAGCCAGGATTCTCCTTCCCAAGCTCAATTCGGGCACGCTCCCCGTCATCACCGGCTTCAACGGTGCCACTCTCGACGGCAAACCCACCACGCTTGGCCGTGGCGGCTCCGACTTTTCAGCCTCCATCCTCGCCAGCGCCCTTGACGCCAAAGAGCTCTGGATCTGGACTGACGTCGATGGCATCATGAGCGCCGATCCGCGCCTCGTCCCCGACGCCGCGGTTCTCGACATTGTTACTTACCGCGAAGCCGCCGAGCTCGCCTACAACGGCGCCAAGGTCCTTCACCCGCGCACCATCGCTCCCTTGGTGGAAAAGGGCATCCCCGTCTGGTCCAAGAACAGCTTCAATATCCCCGCCCCCGGTACCAAGATCGTCCCGCATGCCGAGGGCTATGGCCCCCGCGCGGTCACCTCGATGGCCAACGTCGCGCTCATCTCAATCGAGCCAGCCAGCCCCGCCATCCAGGGCACCATGTTGATGGGCCGTGTGCTCGAAGCCTTGGGTCGCGCCAATACAGAAGTGTTGGCCTTTACGAGCTCCAGCTACCGCCAGTCCTTCTGCTTCCTCATCCGCAAGGACGAAGTGGATGCTTCACTCGAATCCCTCAAGGCCGAGCTCAGCCTGGAGCTGGCTCACGAATACGTCCACCCCATCGAAGTCGATGACAACGTCGGGCTCCTCGCCGTCGTCGGCGAAGGCATGGCCGGCCATCCAGGTCTTGCCGGTCGCGTCTTCACCGCCATCTCCGCCTTGCAGGTCAACATCATCGCCATCGCCCAGGGATCCAGCGAACTCACCATCTCCATCGTCGTTCGCCGCGACGGCCTCGAGCGCGCCGTCAAAGCTGTCCACGCCGAATGCAAGATGGGTGTCGCCAAGAGCTAGCGCAGCCGGTTCTCCCACCACACCACGTTGGCCGAGTTCTGCCCGGCCACCAGCACATCGAGATCGCCATCGCCATCGAGGTCCACCAGGCGGATATCATAAGCCGCCTGGTCCTCATGGATCACTCGCTTCGTAAATCCACCCTTCCCATCGTTCTCAAACCACGCCACCACATAGCTGTCTTTCGCGCACGTCACCGCATCCACATCCCCATCTCCATCGATATCCCCGATCGCCAGCGAATGCGGCCCATACAAACTCGCGTCAATCGAGTGCTTCGCAAACCCCGGCCCCTCAAACCAGAGCAGCCCCACCCCATGCCCGCGCGACGCGATCACATCCATCTTGCTGTCCCCATTCAAATCCGCCACCAGCGGATTCGTCGCCCCATCCTCCCCCGTCGCCAGCACATGCTTCTTCCACGGCCCAGCACCACCCCTCGGCTGCTCCCACCACGCAAACCACTCGCCCTCCTTTCCCACCTTCGCCGCGCTCACAATATCCACCCGCCCATCCCCATTCAAATCACCCGCCCCGTGATAATGACTCAAACCGGGCGCATCCCCTGCAGCGAAGACCGTCCTCTTCCATTTCGTTCCTCGGTTCAAACTCTTCAGCCACACAATCGAACTCGCGAACTGTCCCTTCGGCTGCGCACTGTTCGCAATCAGATCCGGCTTCCCATCGCCGTCTACATCTTTCACATACAACCCATGAATCCCGTCAATCACCTCATCGACTAAGTGATACTTCCAAGCCTCCTCATGTGGTCGCGCCGGCTGCTCCAGCCAGAACACCAGCCCCGGTGAATATCGCGCTCCCACAAAGTCCTCATCCCCATCGCCGTCCACATCCATCACCGCCGCATGAATCAACGATACGCCCTCATGCAACACCTTCCCCTTCCCATACAACACGGTCTTCTCTCCCACATTCGCCACCACAGCGCTCCCTCCGCCATTCAATCGAAGCCCCACCGCGGCGAACGATCGTTCCCCCTGGGCCACTTCATGCTTCACCCACTTCGGCTTCCATTCATTCCAGTAAATCCGTACATTCTGCGTCGCCCTTCCGCACGCAATCAGCTCTGGCTTCCCATCACCATTCAGATCTCCAATCACCAGATCCTCCGGTGAGATCCCAGCCTCATCCACGCGCACCACTCGCTCCCACTTACCCTCGCCATTCCTCTTCAAAATCGCCAGCCCTGTGTCCTTCCCTCGAAACCCAAACGCCAGCTCATCGCTCCCATCTCCATCGAAATCCGCCCACCCCAGCGCATGCCCGCCGTAAACCGTCGTGTCGCGCAGCGCCTTCGGCCACAGCACCCCCAATTCGGTGTGCCACTTCTCGGGCGGAGGCGCACCCTGCGGATTCAACTTCGGCCGAGGCTCTTCATAAACCGTTAACGTGTCCCCATGAAACGCCTCAATCGTTGCCGCCACGCGATACCGGTTCACTCTTCCAATCACAATCTCCCCAGGCTGCCCCTCGCCCGTCAGCACGCGCTTCCACGTCCCATCCTTCTGCCGCGACAAGCTCTCAACCCCTCGCTTCGATGCCATCACGACATCGAGCACCCCGTCATCGTTCATATCTTCCAAAAACAGGTTGTGCGCCAGCTCCAATCCTTCCGCCGCCACTTCCACCTTCCAGTCCGGCAACTGATACACCAGCGCCTTCCCCTCGAGCGGCATCACCACCAGATCTTTCTTTCCATCCCCCGTCACATCCCCCCACCGGATCCGGTGCGCCCCCGGCACCTTCGCAATATCGTGCAACTGCCACGTGCCATCCCGCTTCTGCTCCAGCCAGTGCATCGATCCTTTTGACACTCGCTCCCGCGGCTGCCACTCCGCAGCCAACGCGAAGTCAAGCAACCCATCTCCATTGATGTCATGTCCGGCGATCGACACATGATCCATCGGAGCAACTTTCTCGCTAATTACGTGCGCCTCCCACGTCGGGTTCTGATACCAGATCACCTTCCCGCCAGTGATCGCGACGATGTCCTGCCTCCCGTCGCCATTCACATCCGCCAGCCTCACCGCGTACACAACTCCGAGACCCGATCCAATCTCCACCATCCGGAACTGTGCGCAAAGCGACGTCCCCAGCAAGCCTGCCATCAACATACGAAACATGCCGCGATTCTATCGGAATTGACCTGCCATAATGAAGCTGTGTCCAAGGTAAAAGAACTGGAAACCCAGTTGGACCGGGCCCAGCAACAACTCCGGCTGTTCCAGAAGATCAGCCGCCTGATGGCGAAGGAGCTCAGCCTCAAGCAAGTCCTCGCCGCGATCAACGCTCTCATGCTTGAATTTATGCGCGGCGATTCTTGTCTCCTTTACCTCCTCGACAAGGGAGACCTTCTCCTCTGCTCGTCCAATAATCCTTCTCCCGGCACCCTCGGTACTCTGCGCCTCCGCATCGACGAAGGCCTCACTGGCTGGGTCGCCCGCGAGCGCCGTCTCGTCGCCATCAGCAAAGAGGCCTTTCTCGATCCCCGCTTCAAATCCTTCGCCGAGCTTCCCGAAGACCAATACGAAGCCTTCCTCTCGGCCCCCATCATCGCCCGCAATCGCGTCGTCGGCGTAATTAACGTCCAACATCGCAAACAGCACATCTTTACAGGTGAAGAAATGGAAACCCTCACCACCGTCGGCGAGCAGGTTGGAGTCCTACTCACTCTTGCCCGTCTCGAAGGCATGCCGTCTCAGGAAACGATCGGCGCTGTGGTCTCCGCTCTCAACTAAATATGCTCAGCCGCCGTCACCTCATTGCCACCATGCCCGCTCTGGCCTTTGGCCAGACGCGAAAGTTCGCTCGTTCCTTCCACTACATCCAACCCGATTCCAAGCTGGTTCTGGTCGATATCGTCTTCGGCTCCGACAAGAAAGGTTGGGCTATGGGCGGGACAATCTCCGCGGGCCGCGTCAAAGGCACTCTGCTCTCTACCCTTGACGGTGGCGCTTCCTGGCAATCTACCGAGCTCAAGTTCATCCCCCGCTCCATCTTCCCGTTGGACGACTCCTCACTGTGGGCCGTTAGTGAGCGTGGCGAAATCTGGTTCAGCGCCGAATCCGGCCGCGACTGGAAGAAGCTCTCTCGCCAGGATGGCGCTCTCAAAGTCCACTTCATCAATAACCAGACTGGCTTCCTCGTCGGCGCAAAGAAAACTTTCATGCGCACAGAAGATGGCGGCAAGACCTGGCGTCACATCCCCGAAGCCGCCCAAGTCACCGGCAGCGCCGATAGCTTCAGCTACAAGAATGTCGACCTCTGGAACGGCAAGCTTGGCATTGCCACTGGTTCCGCCGATCGAGTCTCAAATCGAACCCGCCGCGTCGAGCTCCCCGACTGGATGGAACCCGAAATGGCAACCTTCAAAACCAGCGAACCCCACGTCATGGTCACCCTGCAGACCAAGGATGCAGGCAAGACCTGGATCAAGCAGGAAGTCGTCGGTTTCGGCTATGTGGACCGAACGCTGATTGGCGCCGACGGCGCTGGTTTCATTCTCATCAAGTTTGATCGCAGCTTCGACTACGGCGGCGAGCTCTACACCTTTTCCCCCATCCAATCGAAAAAAGGGGAGCGCATCCTCCGCGAAAAGAACCTCTACTACCAGGACATCGCCTACGTACCCGGCAACGGTCTCTACCTCGCCTGCACCGAGCGTCTCGGCATTCTCCCAGTCCCCACCAAGGTCCGCATCAAACACACCAAAGACTTCGCGAACTGGACCGACATCTCCGTCGATTACCGCGCCGTTGCCAAGAACGTCACTCTCTCCGCCACGCCTTCGGGCAAAGTCTTCGCAGCCCTCGATCAAGGCACTATACTGGCTCTTCAGTAGCCATGTGGACCCGACGACAACTCCTCGCTTCCTTCGCTCAAATCGAACGCCGCCCGAACATCCTGGTCATCCTCACCGACGACCAGGGTTACGGAGACTTCAGCCTCCGCCGCAACCCCATACTGAAAACCCCTAACCTCGACAAGCTCGCGAGCGACGGCGTTGAATTCACTCGCTTCTCCGTTTCGCCCGTTTGCGCTCCAACTAGAGCCGCTCTTCTCACAGGTCGCTACCCCTTACGAACCGGCGTCCACGGCGTCACCAAGGGCCGCGAGACCATGCGCCGCAACGAAGTAACTCTCGCCCAATGTCTCAAGCCCGCCGGCTACCGCACCTCACTGATCGGTAAATGGCACCTCGGTGAAAACTACCCCTACGTGCCTCACGCCCGCGGTTTCGATGAGTTCACCGGCTTCCGCACGGGCCACTGGAACTGGTACTTCGATTCCCCCGTCGAGCGCAACGGCAAGCCCAGCCAGCTCCAGGGCTACATTGCCGACTCGCTCACCAACGAAGCCATCAACTTCATCAAGCGGCCCTCCCGCGACCCCTACTTTCTCTACCTCGCCTACAACACCCCACACGCCCCCTATCAAGTCCCGGATTCGTACTTCAATCAATTCGCCAATCGCGGCCTCACCCCCGAAAACCAGTCCATCTACGCAATGGTCTCCAACCTCGACGACAATCTTGGCCGTCTCCTCCAAAACGTCGACTCGAACACCATCGTCTGCTTCCTCTGCGACAACGGCCCCCAGACCGACCGCTTCAACGCGGGCCTCCGCGGTCGCAAGGGCAGCGTCTACGAAGGCGGCACCCGCAGCGCGCTCTACCTTCGCTACCCCAACAAACTCCAACCCGGCCGCAAGATCGACACCGTCGCCGGCCACATCGATATCCTTCCCACTCTTCTCGACATGGCCAACGTCAAGCGTCCGCAAGGCCCGCCCATCGACGGCCTCAGTTTAGTCCCTCTGCTCGAAGGCAACAGCTCCTCCTGGCCCAACCGCAATCTCTTCACGCATGCCGACCAGCAACCAGACCCCCGCAATCCCTATCCCGGCTGCATCCGCGACCAGCGCTACAAGATGGTCAACGGCAAGGAGCTCTACGACCTCATCGCCGATCCCGCCGAGTCGACCAACATCGCCGCCCAGCAACCGGATCGCCTCGCCCGGATGATCAAGGATTACGAAACTTGGTTCGCTTCCACTCTCGAAGGCTTCTCCCCCGGCGCACCGAGCGTCGAGGTTGGCCATCGCGAAGAGAACCCCGCCACCATCATGGCCCCCCAAGCCGATCTCTCTGGCGCGCTCAAGTTCCGCAGCAAATTCGGCTACGCTCACGATTTCATCACCGGCTGGTCCTCAGCTCAGGATTCGATCACCTTTAACATCGAATCCATCGCCAATGCCCGCTACGAAGCCACCATCCAATACCGCGGCCCCAAAGGCACGCGTCTCACCCTCAATAACCTCAACGCCTCGACCCCAACCGCCACCAACCCCGCCGAAATCCAGCTCCCCCATCGTGCTCACAACGGAAATGAGGCCCCAGTCGTCCACTGGTCCCGCTGCAATTTCGGCCGCCTCAACTTAGCCAAAGGCAAAGCCCAACTCAAGCTCACTCTCGACGGCCCGCCTTGCGACATTAAAGCCCTTGAGCTGCGCCGCCTCTGACATGCGCATCTTCAACATCGGCCAACTCCTCACCATGCGCGACGGCCTCGGCCTGATCGAAAACGCCTGGCTCGAATTCAACAACGGCCGCATCACCGCCCTCGGCCCGATGTCGCAGGTGCCCGCCATCGAAGACGAAGACATCGACGCCCACGGCAATGTCGTCCTCCCCGGCTACGTCGATGGCCACACTCACCTCGCCCACGCTGGCGGAATCCACGACACCTTCCAAGGGCGTTGCCAGCGCGTCGAGAAAATCTCCGACCAGGACCTCGCGGCAAACATCGAGCAACAACTCAAGGCCATGCTCCGCCTCGGCACTACGACAGTCGAGATCAAGACCGGCTACGCCACCACAACCCAGGCGATCCACAAATCTCTCGCCGCCATCCCCACCCGCCGCGGCATCGTCCGCACCGAGATGTCGCCCCTCGCCAACGCATCCGCACCCCATTGGACGCTCGCCCACCAACCCACCTTCATTGACGCCCTCTGCGACCCCGACGGCCTTTCCGTCGAACAACTCCGCGAGCCCCTCAAAGCCATGCGCACCCTCCAGGCCAAAATCAAACTCCACACCGGGGTCACCGCCCGCAACGAAGGCGTCGCGCTCGCCCTCGAACTTGAAGCCACCAGCGTCGACCATCTCCTCCACATCAACCAGCGCGACATCGATCTCCTCGGCCGCTCAAGCACCGTCGCCGTCCTTCTCCCCGCCATGCCCTACTACACAAAGGTCGATCACTTCGCCCCTGCCCAGGCCCTGCTCGCCGCCGGTGCCACCATCGCCCTCGCCACCGACGCGAACCCCGGCGACAGCCCCACACTTTCGATGCCCTTCGTGATTCACCTCGCGGTCCGCGAAATGCACCTCACCCCCGAACAGGCTCTACAAGCCGCCACCATCCATGCCGCCCGCGCCATCGATCAACACCACCGCGTGGGCTCTCTCGAAGTCGGCAAGGACGCCGACATCCAAATCCTCGCCACCAATGACTATCGCGACATCCCTGCCGTCATGGGCACCAACCTCATCGAGCAAGTTATACACTTGGTATTTTCACAATGAATCGTCGTC
The DNA here is from genome assembly GCA_016870995.1 of Acidobacteriota bacterium. Taxonomy (GTDB): domain Bacteria; phylum Acidobacteriota; class Terriglobia; order Bryobacterales; family Bryobacteraceae; genus Bryobacter. Next base: position 7,147 of record VFZU01000065.1, on the reverse strand, counting down.
AACTCATCCTCTCCGCCTTCGCTCCAAAAGAGCGCACTGTCGTTTCGATTGAAGGGGACCGCTTCCGCATCAACGGCAAGCTCACCTATCCCGGCACCAAGCTCGAAGGCCTCCTCATGAATTCCCGTATGGTCCAGGGCATCTACGACGACACTAACCCTGCCACGGTCCAGCGTTGGGCCTACAAGGACACCGGCAAGTGGGACGCCGACCGCAACAACAACGAGTTCCTCGCCGCCATGCCGGAATGGCGCAAGCACAATCTCCTCGCCATCACCGTCAATCTCCAGGGCGGCAGCCCCGAAGGCTACTCCAAAGCCCAACCCTGGATCAACAGCGCCGTCGCACCCGACGGCTCTCTCAAGCCCGAATACATGGCTCGCCTCAAGAAGATCATCGACCGCGCCGACTCCCTCGGCATGGTCGTCATCCTCGGTATCTTCTACTTCGGCCAGGATCAGCAAGCTCGTGACGAAGCCGCCGTCAAGGCCGCCGTCAACAACACCATCCAGTGGATCAGACGCAACAAATACTCGAACATCCTCCTCGAGATCAACAACGAGTGCAACATCAAGACTTACGACCACGACATCCTCAAGCCCGATCGCGTCCATGAGTTGATCGACATGGCCCGCAAGCAGAAGATCCTCACCGGCACCTCCTACGGCGGCAACACCATCCCGCTCCCCAACGTCGTCAAGTCTTCCGACTTCATCCTCATCCACGGCAACGGCGTCAAAGACTCCAAACGCATCCGCGAGATGGTCCGCCTCACCCGCGCCGTCGAAGGCTACACTCCCAAGCCGATCCTCTTCAACGAAGACGACCACTTCGACTTCGACAAGCCCGACAACAACATGCTTACCGCCGTCTCCGAGCGCGCCTCCTGGGGCTACTTCGACCCGGAAGGCTACCAGAGCCCTCCCATCAACTGGGGCCTCGACACCCCGCGAAAGAAAGCCTTCTTCGCCAAGCTCCTAGAAATGAGCCGGCAAGTCCGTGTACTTGTGCTGCAAGCGCGTCAATTCGCGCTTCAGCCGTTTCACCGTCTCGCCCTGGCTCGCTTCCGCATAGAGGTTTTTCATCTCCTTCGGGTCCCGCTTCAGGTCATACAGCTCCCACTGCGGCCCACCCTCGTGGAAGCAAATCAACTTGTGATCTTTCGTGCGAACCCCATAGTGCGCGGGCACATGATGGGCCGAGTCGTCATGCATCCAATACCGGTAGTACATTGACTGGCGCCAATTATCGACAGTCCTTCCCTGTAAGTTCGTCCGGAAGCTCTCCCCATCCATATACTGATCGCGGCCCAAAATCGCATAGTCCATAAACGTATGCGCAAAGTCCACATTCAAGAGGATGTCCCGATTCACCGACCCTGCTGGAATCTCCCTCGGATACCGCGCCACAAACGGCATCCGCAGCGCCTCGTCATACATCAGCCGCTTATCGTACAACCCATGATCTCCAAGAAAGAACCCCTGGTCCGACGCATAAATCACCAAAGTGTTATCCCGCAACCCATTCCGGTCCAGATAGTCGAGTACGCGCCCCACAGATTCATCCACCGACTGCACACAACGCAAATAATCCTTGATGTAAACCTGATAAGCCCACTTACGCAGAGCATTCCCCGTCAACCCCTCCGGCGGCTTCTGCTTTAAATCCCGCTCCGTGAAATCCTCTCCCACCCGCATCTTCTCCCCATGCCGCGCCGCCTCATAAAGGTTCGATGGCTCCGGCACAGTCACATCCTTCAAGAAATCCTTATACTTTGGCGCCGGCTCCCACGCCCGATGCGGCGCCTTGTGATGACACATCATGAAGAACGGCTTGTTGACATCCCGCTTGTCCAGAAACTCCAGCGCAAAGTCTGTAATCAAATCCGTGCAATAACCGGTGTACTTCTTCCTTCCGCCTTGTTCAATAAACATCGGGTCATAATAAGCCCCCTGCCCAGGCAGAATCCTCCAATGATCGAACCCCTGCGGCTCCCCACCCAGGTGCCACTTCCCGATCACCGCCGTCTGATACCCATCCTCCTGCAGATACTTCGCCACACTCCGGCTCTTCGGGTCGAGCGACTCCGCCAGCGTCTTCACCCCATTCTTATGGCTATACTGCCCCGTCAGAATCGAAGCCCGCGACGGAGTACAAATCGAATTCGTACAAAAGCAATTCTCCAGCCTCACTCCCTCGCGCGCAATCCGGTCGATATTCGGCGTCTTATTGATCTTGCTCCCATAAGCGGAAATCGCATGAGACGCATGGTCATCCGACATCATAAACAGGATGTTCGGCCGCGGATGCTGCTGCATCATCCCCGCCAGCAAGCTCCGTCGTGAAAGTAGGCGCATCTCGATATTCTAGTTGCAATGCTTTCACGCCGAACCCTCCTCATGGCCCTCATGGCGGAAAATCCAAAGCGCCCCCGCGAACTTGGGATCCCCTTCGGCCCCACACCCACCGGCCCCTTCAACGCCATCACCGACGTCCCCGGCCTCAAAGTCGGCCACACCACTCTCATCGAAGGCCGCAATATCCGCACCGGCGTCACCGTCATCCTGCCGCCGGACAACAACCCCTTCCTCAACAAGCTCCGCGCCGCCATCCACGTCGGCAACGGCTTCGGCAAGCTCATGGGCTCGACGCAGGTCAACGAGCTCGGCGAGATCGAAAGCCCCATCGCCCTCACCTCCACCCTCAACGTTGCCCGCGTCGCCGACGCCCTCCTCGATTACATGCTCGACCTCCCCGGCAACGAGAAAGTCCGCAGCATGAACATGGTCGTCGGCGAAACCAACGACGGCCAGCTCAACGACATCCGCGCCCGCCGCGTCGGCCGCGCCGAAGTCCTCTCCGCCATCCGCAACGCAAAGTCCGGCCCGGTCGAAGAAGGTGCGGTCGGTGCCGGCACAGGCACCATCTGCTTTGGCTGGAAAGGCGGCATCGGCACCAGCTCCCGCCTCGTCAACGGCCACACCCTCGGCGTCCTCGTCCAGTCCAACTACGGCGGCTCTCTCAGAATCTCCGGCATGCCATTCCCCAACGGCGAAGTCGGCCCCGCCTCGGGCGACGGCAGCATCATGATCGTCATCGCCACCGACGCTCCTCTCGAACACCGCGAGCTTTCCCGCCTCGCCTCTCGCGCCATGTGGGGCCTCGGCCGCACCGGCTCCTCCGGTAGCAACGGCAGCGGCGATTACGCCATCGCCGTCTCCACCAGCAAAGACACCACGCCTCTCAAAAGCGATCGCCTCAGCCCCTACTTCGCCGCCGTCATCGACGCAACCGACGAAGCTGTTATCAACTCACTTTTCGCGGCAAGCACCATCGAAGGCAACGGCGTCCGCGTCGAAGCCCTCCCCGTCGACAAAGTCATGATCGAATGGAACCGGAGAAACCCCAAATGAAATGGCTCTTCCTTCTCGCCGCCACTCTTGCCGCCAAGCAGCCTCAGCTCGCCGTCCAGGGCAACACCATCTGGGCCGCCTACGGTGAAGGCAACAAGATCTTCGCCATGAGCAGCGTCCACGGCGCAGCCCGCTGGTCCAAGCCCGTCCTCATCGCCGACACCACGCAACTCATGCTCGGCATGCGCCGCGGCCCGCGCATCGCCGCCACCGCCAACTCGCTCGTCATCAGCGCCATCACCCTAGGCGAGCTGCAGTCCTGGCGCAGCGACGATCAAGGCAAAACCTGGCAAGGCCCCATCCGCATCAACACCGTTGATAAGTCCGCTCGCGAAGGCCTCCACGACATGGCATCCGGTGGCGGCAAGATCTACGCCACCTGGCTCGACCTCCGCGACAACGCGACCAAGCTCTACGGCAGCTTCAGCCTCGACAACGGCAAGACCTGGTCACCCAACACACGCCTCTACGAAGGCACCATCTGTGAATGCTGCCACCCCTCCGTCATCGTCGACGATCAAGGCCAAGCCACTGTCCTGTTCCGCAACCAACTGGACGGTAACCGCGACATGTACACCGCACCCTGGGGCGGCACTGCCGTCAAGCTCGGCAACGACTCCTGGCCCCTCAAGGCCTGCCCGATGGACGGCGGCGAGATGCTGTGGGAGAGCCCCGGCAAACTCCTCACCGCCTGGCGTCGCGACAACAACGTCTACCTCGCTCGCCCCGGCCAACCCGAACAACTCCTCGGCCCCGGCCGCCAACCCGCCCTCGTTCAAACCTACGACGGCATCTGGGCCGCCTGGACCGAAGGCAAAACTCTCTGGCTCAAACAACCAAACAACATCACCCGCCGCATCTCTGATTCGGCCTCATTCGTCTCCGCTATCGCGCGCCCCCTCGGCGGCATCCTGCTCGCCTGGGATGGCCCCAAAGGCATGGAGTTCGCCGACGTCGTTCTCCCCACGCCGCTTCCCAAAATCCCCGCGAGCAAATCCGAAATCCTCTCCACCCTCGAACGCGAGATGTACGGCAAGTCCCCCGGCAAGCCCGCCAAACAAGGCTTCGAGCTCCGCGAGCGGAGCAACGACGCGCTCGGCGGCAAAGCCATCCGCAAGCAGGTCACCATCTGGTACGAAGCTCCCAACGGCAAGCGCGACTCGATGGAGCTTCTCCTCTACCTTCCCAAGACCACATCCAAGGTTCCCGTCTTTCTCGGCCTCAGCTTCGGTGGCAACCAATGTGCCAACGCCGACCCAGCCATCTTCGAATCCACTCGCTGGCAGCGCACTCCACAGACCCGCGGCGGCTGCGCTTCTCGCTTCGAAGTCGAGTACGTCATCTCCCGCGGCTACGGCACCGCCATTGCCTACTACGGCGATCTCGACCCCGACTTCGACGACGGCTTCGCGGACGGCGTCCACGCCCTCTACGGTAAGCCCAAGCCTGACGAATGGGGCAGCATCGCCGCCTGGGCCTGGGGCATGAGCCGCGCCATGGATTACCTCGAGCAAGATCCGCAAGTCGACGCAAAACACGTCGCCGTCCACGGCCACAGTCGCATCGGCAAAGCCGCTCTCTGGGCCGGCGCGACCGACGAGCGTTTCGCCATGGTCATCTCCAACAATTCCGGTGAAGGCGGCGCTTCCCTCGCTCGCCGCAAGTCCGGCGAACGCACCGAGGATCTCAACAAGAACTTCCCCCACTGGTTCGCCGGCAACTTCAAGCAGTACAGCGGAAGCGAGCAGTCTCCCCCCTTCGACTCGCATTGGGTCCTTGCCGCCACAGCCCCCAGGCTCCTCTATGTCACCAGCGCCAGCGAAGACCTCTGGGCCGACCCCGAAGGCGAATTCGCCGCCACCGTCGCCGCCGGCATGAAGTCCCGCGACATGCTCCGCCCCGACGAGCGCTACTACAACGGCCGCTTCGCCTACCACCTTCGAGATGGCAAGCACGATATCAACAAATGGGACTGGGAAGGCTTCATCAACTTCGCCAACCTCCACGGCTGGGGAGCGAAATAGTCAAACACCCATTCGGCCCCAATAACGATCAGAAACTCCTGATGGGGAAGCCGCGAACAGTCACTTCGAAATCCTTCATAGGGCAGCTTAGCTGTACATTTTTCTAGGGACCTTGGGCTCTACGCATCAAAACTTCACAAAATCTTCTCTTGGTGCAAATCTTCCTGTCGATATGCGAAATTGAAGGGACGAAGAAAATGCGAAGATATCCGCCACATCAATTCTCTCTTCCAGGTCTCAGCCCCAATTTCTGGCCATCCACCCTCGATCTATCGCTAGAATTGAATTCAATGCCTCGATCAACAGAGCTTCGTACTTTGGAATTGTGCGCTGGTGGAGGTGGACAAGCTCTCGGCTATGAACAAGCCGGAATTGAGCACGAAGCGCTAGTGGAACTTGATCGCCACGCTTGCGCAACTCTTCGTCTTAATCGTCCCAATTGGAAAGTGATTGAACAGGACCTCAAGCTCTTCGACGGTCGCCCTTATAAACACGTTGACATCATCTCTGGTGGACTTCCTTGCCCGCCGTTTTCTGTGGCTGGCAAGCAACTGGGCGATAAAGATGAGCGCAATCTCTTTCCTCAGCTAATCCGCCTCGCCGATGAAATTCGACCCAACGCTATCATGATCGAAAATGTGCGAGGCATCCTCGATGCTTCCTTCCAGCCTTACCGTCAACACATCAAAGATCAACTGGCCTCCCTCGGCTACGAATCGGATTGGAATCTCATGCAAGCTAGCAGCTTCGGTGTGCCTCAGCTTCGCCCACGCGCAGTCTTTGTCGCGCTTCGAAAGCGATACGCATCCCAGTTCTCTTGGCCCGAAGCAACAGCAGAAACCCCCACCACTGTTGGCGAAGTGCTCTTCGATCTCATGGCTGCACGTGGCTGGAAGCTGGCCGAAGCCTGGAAGCGCCTTGCCAATGAAATTGCTCCTACAGTAGTTGGTGGCTCCCATAAGCACGGAGGTCCAGACCTCGGTCCCACTCGTGCCCGCAAGGCTTGGGCCGCTCTCCAGGTTGACGGAAAGGGTATTGCCAACGATGCGCCAGATCCAGACTTTGTTGGCATGCCCCGGCTCACAGTTCGCATGGTTGCTCGCATTCAAGGCTTCACAGACGACTGGAACTTTAGCGGAGGAAAAACAGCAGCCTATCGCCAGGTTGGCAACGCCTTCCCCCCGCCCTTCGCCAGAGCGATGGCATTAGCCATTTCTCAATGCCTTAACAAACGCAAACTTCTCAAGATCGCTGGCTAATTACAACCTACGTAATTCGGTTGTAATACACTCATCGTTGGTATCCCCAAAGATGAGTGACGAGAATTCGATAGCGGAAGACGGACAACTCGTTCAGCGCATTTCAGAATTCATCTTGGCAGCAGCCGGTGGCAAAGACCTCCTCCAATCCAAATGCAGTCAGCTCTTTCGCTCCGCAATCGATGATGTCATTGACACTCGAAACACGGGCCGGTTTCGCCTCGACGAATTGGAAAAAACTGAAAAAACTTACATAGGTACTCGTGTTGAAATTCTTTTTCGCAATCTCATAAAAGCACCCAAAGGCTGTCAAGACGTCCAAACTTCGTCCAGCGGATTCATAGTATCTCGACCTTCAGTTAAGCCCTTCGCCTCGATATAAGGTTGCTTTGCCCAAGGCGCGCAGCGGTCAAGGCCAAGCGCAGCTTGCCCGTAGGGTCGCCTTGACGGC
>VFZU01000064.1 GCA_016870995.1 Acidobacteriota bacterium | reverse complement strand
TGCCGGATTTTGTGCCTACCCTGCGTTTCTAAGCGTTCATCTCGGCTGCTGATCGCTCGTCGTCCAGTCGCCGCAAGATGTTGAATTCTAACGACATTTAGCACAGATTAGCAAGAGTGAGCAATCCTTGTAAGTTGCTGATTCCAGGATCCTTCATGCTTTGTAATCAGATGGTCGTTGGTTCGATTCCGACTGCTGGCTCCATCAAAATGAATTCACTTGAGATCCGCCTTTGGCGGATCTTTTCATTTGTAGCCTTACTTTTTCTTCTTGCGGACGCGGATTTCCCGAACCAGGATTGACTTGCGGCCAGACGGCGGTGTGAACCACGAGTAGGTAATCAGAAAACGATCGCGGCCTAGCGGGAGCAGCGAGGTGTAACCGCAGGAGTCGGCCTGGATTTTGTTGCGGTCCGGAATGGGGAGCAGGGAAGTCGGATCGGAGAAGGTGACGCCGTAGTCTGTCGAGAAGCGAATGTCGACACCAGGACGGCCTGAAGACAGGACGAGCACACCGTTGTCGAGCTGCAGGAGACGTGGCAGAACGCCAGTCTCAGAAAAGGCTACTGGTTTTGACCAAGTCACGCCCTGGTCGCGCGATCGGGATGAGTACATGGGGCCAATGCCGTTGCCGTCGGTCGTGCGGAGGATGCCAAGCAAGTCGCCGTTGGGGAGGACTTCCAGCGCGGGTTCTGTGAACCCTTCGCGGCGGCGATCCGGTTCCTCGTAAAGAATGTGGCCAACCTTACGCCAGGTATGGCCGTTGTCATCAGAACGATAGCTTGCGGCGGCTGTGTAGGGAATGGGTTGACTTGCGTTGTAGTACGGGTAGGTGAGCGCAACGATCGACTGATTGGGCAGAACTTTCATGTCACCCCACCAGATCTGCGGAATGAGTCCACCGGTCGCGTAGCGCAAAGCGTCGGGGGCATCGAGTGCGTGGCTCTCCGGTTGCCAGGCTTTTGTGAACCGTTGAAAGAAGATGTTTCGCAATGACGCGGGAAGCTCTTTGAGGAGATAGAGCTGAAAGGGGGTCTTGTAGCTGATTCGTTCGGCTCTCTGCGTTGGAAGAGAAATCGCGCTTGTCGGAGTGGCCGGAACCGTGTCGGTGCGAAGCCACTCTCCATTGGGAAGTTTGAGGCCGTAAGGAAGTGCAGCTGCGGATGAATCTTCGCGCCAGGACTTGCCTCTGTCCCGCGAAATCAGCACCTTGCGGGCCTTGCCGTAAGAGGCGGCGGAATCGGGCTCGACATGAAAGAAAAGAATCAACTCACCGGCCGGTGTCGCTTCGAGTGTTGGGAACTGGTAGCGGCCCCAGCGGCGTTCTTCCGGCGGAGCCTCGGCGACAATGCGCGGTGGGGAAAGCTTGACTTCCACTTGCGCGGCAACTTGCAGGCAAATCAGGATCAGAAAAAATCGATGCATTAGAAGGCCCGGTTCGGATTGTCCCAGAGGAGTTGCTGCCACCAATTCTTGTTTATGAGTGGCATGAAGTCTTTGTAGATGGGATCGTAATCGCGGTAGCTGCCGCCGTTTGGTTCACCGACGTGCCACCAGCCAGTGTCCTGGCTAATGAGAACTTTGTGCAGCAGGCCGGCTTTGGCCATATGTTCGACGCACTGCTTGTGCCAGTCGAGAGACTTGGGGCCGATCCCATCGAATTCAACCCAGGCGCCGGCCCGCGCGACATCCTCGTGGATCTTGTGGTTCTTTTCGTTCTGCGCGTGGACCCAGACGAATTTCTCAAGAGGAAACTTCAGTTTGCGCAAAATTTCGACTTGCTCGGGTGCGGCCCCGCGGCCGGTGTGCGATGCAATTGTGAGGCCAGTTTCTTGGGAAGTAATAGCAGCGGCTTCGACGAGTTTGCGGTCCCATTCGCCGAGAGGAGCTTCGTTCACTCCGATCCTGATGAAGCGGGGCTTGGTGCCGTCGATACCGTTGCGCCATTCTGAGATCCAGCGACGCGATAGCTCAAGGGCTGATTCGACTTTGGCATAAGCCGGCAAGTGTCGGTATCGGTTGGCGGCATAGAGGCCGGTGTTGGTCCAGATGTCGACGCCGGTCGATTGGGAGAGGCGGGCGAGCAGGATCGGATCACGGCCCAGGAAGTTGGGAGTGCACTCAAGGAGGCGGATGCAGCCGAGCTTCTTGATGGCATCCAGTTTCGGCTTCGCGGTGGCGAAGACTTCATCGCGGTTGTAGCGGGAAGGGGAGGCGATTTCGGCTCCGGCGAAATCGACGAAGATGTGCTCGTGGACCAGAATCGAGCGTGGTGCGGCGCAGGAAACCAAGGTTCCGAGTCCGGCTGCGAGCAGGTTGCGGCGAGTTCGATGAGAAGTTTCGCGACCGTTAGGCATATCTTCACATCCTATCTGCTATGAGTTCTGCAAAAGTGGCGCTTGTATCCGGCGCAAACCAAGGCATCGGCCTTGAGACGGCTCGTCAATTGGCGGCCCTGGGTTATGAAGTGTTTGTTGGAGCGCGCAAGGCGCAAGAAGGACAGGCCGCTGCTGCCTCAATCGGGGCCAAGGCACACTACGTCCATTTGGACCTGGGTGACCCGGCCAGCTTTCGCGGGGCTGCGGCGCTCGTTGAAGAAAAATTTGGGCATCTCGACGCTCTCGTGAATAACGCCGGGATTGGCCCCGATGCCGGCATGAAGCCGAGCGAAGCACCGATTGACTTGATCCGCCAGACTTTTGAGACGAACGTACTCGGGCTGGTCGAGTTGACCCAGACAATGTTGCCCCTGGTGAGGAAAAGTGAGGCGGGACGGATTGTGAATGTGTCGAGCGTCCTCGGAAGTTTGTCGTTGAATTGCGACTTTGCCGCGGAGCTGGGGAGTTGGCGGAGCTTCGGCTACAACGGCTCAAAGGCCGCCGTAAACATGTTTACGGTGACCTTGGCGTTTGAATTGAAGGACACTGCGATCAAGGTGAACTCGGCGCATCCCGGGTGGGTAAAGACTCAATTGGGCGGGGAGGAAGCACCGCTGGGAGTAGAGGAAGGGGCGAAGACGTCAGTACAATTGGCGACGCTGCCGCCGGATGGACCCACGGGTGGGTATTTTCACGACGGCAACGGATTGGCCTGGTAGAAAGATTTGCGGGTAGCCGATTAGGCGAGGGTCATGATGCGAGGAACCCCGGCGCCAGTGAGCATGCCGTTTTGATTCGGCGCGATGCACAGTTGGACGTCGATACGTTCTCCGTCGACCTCGAATTGGATGACGTACCAGCTTTCTTTACCGCTACGCCGTGTCGCGAAGTTGCGACCGAAGACCACAGCGGGGATCGATAAACCCATGGTGCCGAGTTTGCTCTCGAGGCTGTTCTTCAAGTTGCCGATGATCATATTAGTCATTTCGGCGACGGCGTCGAGGACTTCATCGGTGACGTTGGGGTATTCCTGCATGAAGAGCGTGTTGGCAATTTTGCATGCCAAAGGTGAGCTGCAACTCACCACTGCGGTCCCTGTCCAGTCGCCAACGAGTCCGATAATCCCAATCACGCCCATGCTCAGGCCTTTGCCAGGATCTTCTATGAAGGTTTTACCGAACTTGGCCTCCATGCCAAGCATGGTTTGAAACACTTCATTGGTGGATTGAGTGACCCACTCGACGATTTCTTCCCGCGTCGGTGCCGCGGCACTGGCTGTTGCAGACATAAAAGTCCTCTCTGAATTCCGGTCGCGGCTAAACGAGACCGGTGAGTTTTTCCTTGATTTGCTCCGTTGTAAAAGGCTTGCGGACGTAACCGGCCGCCCCAAGGCTGACTGCTTCCATCACCTTGTTTTGATTGCCTTCCGTTGTGATCATGATCACGGGGACGGTTTTGTAAGCGTCCATGCTCTTGATCTTGCCGAGCATTTCGAGCCCGTCCATGTTCGGCATGTTGATATCGGAAAGGATGAGGCCCACGGTTTGCTGCTGGAGCATCGCAAGCGCCTCCACCCCATCGCCAGCTTCATGAATGTTGCCTATCGGCATCTCGGTCTGCCGCAACACCCTTTGTAAAATCTTGCGGATCGCCGCCGAGTCATCCACGATTAACACGTTCATTGCCATTAGAGCTTGATGACCTGCATAGAAGCCTCTTCGACGAGTTCCGCATTCGATTTAGCGGAAATGTTTTTCTTGCGGCAAGTAAAATAGAAGAGTGAAGGATTTTCCGATTCCCGATGCGCAGCGATTGCGGACGCCGGCGGCATTCTCTTTAACGGGTAAGACAGCTTTGATTGCGGGCGCCAGCCGAGGGATTGGGCTGGCGATCGCGCAGGCCTATGCAGCGGCGGGTGCCAGGGTGGTGATGGCCGCCCGATCCATGGAGGCGCTTGAGAAGGAAGCCGGAGCTTTGCGCGATCAGCAATTTGATGCCGCGGCATTGCGCCTCGATGTGGAGGATCCAGCGTCCATCGATACAGCGGCTGAGGCTTATCCCTACGACATCCTTGTCAATGTGAGCGGCACAAACATCCGGCGTCGGTTCGAGGATTACACCGAGGCGGAATACAACAAAATCTTCCAGACGAATCTGCACGGCATTTCGCGCCTGACCCAGAAAGTGGGTAAACGAATGATCGAGCGTGGCCGCGGCGGCAGGATCATTCACATCGCGAGTTTGTTCAGTACGAACGGCGTACCGTACATTGCGATCTATGGCATGACGAAAAGCGCGATTACGGGACTTACCAGGGCGCTGGCCGCCGAGTGGGGCCGCCACAACATTACGGTGAACTCGATTGCGCCCGGGTTCATCATCACCGACCTGAACCGAAAGATGTGGGCCCCGGAAGAAATGAAGACTTGGCTGCGCGCGACACAGGCAATTCCACGCACAGGCATCCCAGAAGATATCGCCCCAATGGCGGTATTTCTTGGTTCGCCGGGGGCTGCCTTTGTCACCGGGCAGGTGTTTGCCGTCGACGGCGGCGCGAACTGCACGAAAATCTGGCCCTTCGAGCCAGCGGAGTAAATCATGGCATCGCGACGCCTCTTTCTCATGTGTTCGACGGTGGCTTTGGCGCAGGATCAGGCGCAGGAGCCGGCTGAAAAACCCGTCGAGTTCATTTGTCCGATGGACGCGGATATCCGTCAGTTCAAGCCAGGTAAGTGCCCGCGTTGCGGCATGAAGCTGGTGGCAGGCTTGCCGGACCCGATTGAGTATCCGGTGCAGCTCGAGACAGTACCCAAGAATCCAAAGCCCGGCGAAAAAGTCCGGCTGCGATTTACGATCACGCACCCCAAAACGGGCAAGCCCGCCGGGGCGCTGGAGATGGTGCACGAGCGTGTCTTTCACCTGTTTTTGATCTCGGAGGATCTCAACCATTTCGCCCATGAGCACCCGGAAGTTGTCGAGCCTGGCGTGTTTGAGATTGATTGGGTATTCCCAGTCGGCGGATTGTGGCGAATTCTGACCGACTTCTATCCTGTGAATGCGACGCCGCAACTGATCGCGCGCTCTTTGTTGCTGCCGGGCGGGACGCTGCGACCCGCAAAGCTGAAGCCAGACACCAACGAGGTAAAGCAAGGCGCCAACATGAGTGTGTCCTTGAAGCTCGGACCGCAGGAGCCGGTAGCTGGCGAGAAGACTCTGCTCTATTACCGGGTTGAGCCCCGTGAATCGTTCGAGCCGTTTCTGGGAGCCATGGGGCACATGCTGGTAGCAAGCGCCGACTTGATCGACTTGGTCCACACGCACCCGTTTCTCGTCGATGGAGGCCTGGCTTCGCCGCCGACCGAGGCCAAGCTGGTGCAGTTTAACGTGATCTTTCCACGACCTGGAGTGTATCGGGTTTGGGCTCAGTTCCAGCGAGGCGGGCAGGTGTCGACGATCCCGTTCAACGTGCCGGTGCGGAACCTGTAATCAACCTGAGCTGGACCCCGTCAGCCGGATAAGCCTTGAGGAGTGTGCCAGCTGGCAGCGCAATACGCGCCGGGAACTCATACGTTTGGACGGCTTTCTTTGAATAGCCTTCGATCCACAGCAGCGGCTGTCGTGTACCGTCTGGTCGTTCGGCAACCAGCTTAAAGCTCGTGCCCTCCGCCATAGCGCCCATTTCAATACCCGAAAGTCGCAGTGGCGCCGCGAGCTTCAGATTTCCGCGGAAGCTGCGACGCAGACCCTTGAGGGGCGGGGCTGGTTCGACGGCCTTGACCCCAGAAGGCAACAGATTGGGGTCCCCTTCAGGGGCGCCGCCATCGACCCAATCCGCGATCGTGTGAATTTCTTCTTCGCTCAATCCGAGGTCATGGCGCAATTCGCCAAAACCTTTGACCGCATTCGAAGGTGGCATACGGCGACGGAGAACTTCTTCTTGTATTGCTTTGGCCCAGGGCCGGGCGTCGTTGTAGGTGCGCAGCGAAAAGGCTGCCCCTTCGTCACGATGGCAGCCGGCGCAACGCTTGAGCACGATGCGAGACACTTCCTTAGACCAGGTGAGCTTGGTCGTAATGACATCGTGGCCGCAAGCGGAATCAAGGGATCCGCCAGCGGCCACAAGAAATAACAAAGATGCGAGTTGTTTAGTCAAGTCCGCCTGCGCTGGGGCTAACAGGGGCCTTCTTTTTGGGACGCAGGATGTCGATCACCGGAGTTTCGACGGGAACGCTGATCGCAAAGAATCCGATCATCATTTCTTCCCAGCTCTGGTCGCCCCACCTTACGACTTTCGTCGCGTCGGGATTGAACTTGTTGTTGGTGGAGTTGTCGAACCAGCCGGTGGCGAGGATCTGGCTGCCGGCCGGGAGTTTCTTCGACTCCTTGAGCAGGTAGCTCAATTGCCAGTTGAAATCGTAGGTAGGGACATGGAGGAGGTCCTGGATGTCGCCGTTGGGAAGCTTAACCTTCATCGCGAAGGCCTTACCGCGGACGTGCATGTGGGGGATAAGCGCTTCGAGCGTCGTGTCCGCATGGAGCGTCATCTTTGCGTCGACGGGATGATTGTCAGCACCGGCCGGGATCTCGAACCTGGTGTTAATGGCTTGAAGGGTGAGAACGCGTTCCTTCGGTGTTTCCTTGGCCAGAATCAGGCCGAGCTTGGCTTTGTCTTGGGCTTCGGTGCCGTTGGCAGTCCAGTGGAGCTGGAAGACAATGTCGCTTCCCGCTTTGACGAGAATGCCCTGACCGGGCTTCATTTGAGAAGGGACGGTGCCGGGAGCGTAGCCAGTGAGGAAGCCGCTGGCCGAGCCTTCTCCGCTGCCTTTGGTGGGGATGAAGACTTTGCCCGGGACGGCATCGCGCAACCATCTGCTGCCGGGCTCGCGAACGAAGGCAATGATGTGGTGATTGACGGCGCGGTTCATCGGGCGGGTTTCCGCGGCCGAGATCCAGGTGTCCTTGGTGAAGCCGGTGGGAAGCACGACGTAGTGATACTCAATCGTCCCTTTGGCGGGGACGGTGAATGCCTCGGGCATTTCGATGATCATGTCGGGCTTGCCGATGCTCCAGCCTTCGGCGAATTCACGGTTGACCGGCGCAGCATCCTTGGGGTTGCCTTCGGTCGCTCCGGTGGACGCCCAGTCGATCAGAGTTTTGAGCTCTACTTCGGGCAGCGAACGGTCATTGGAGAACTGGCCGATATGCGGGTCTGCATTCCAGGGTGGCATCCGGCGCTGGGAAACGCTCATCTTAATCGCGGCGGCGTAGGGGCGCACCTGCTTGTAGTTAAGAAAAGCCATCGGGGCGGCCTCGCCCGGTCGGTGGCAACTGACGCAGTTACGCTCCAGAATCGGTTGGACGTCCTTGTAAAACGTCGGCTTGGGGGCGGCCAAGGCAGCGCCAAGAGCCAAAAACAGTGTGCAACCGCTGCGAACAAGCGTCATGCTTATAAAATTCTCCTGCCCTCTCATTTTACGAGAGTTGCCGCCGAAAAGTTTAAAGGGAGAAACAGAAATTTCTTTTTTGACGAATTTTTGCCTCATACTTTAGTTTTTGAGCCCGATGTGTAATCTGACGAGAGTACACGAATGCGAGTAAACGATCCCAATCTCAACGCGGCGGCCTTGAACTCTACGAATACGAGTGGGGAGGCGTCATCTGGCGCAGCCTCGACCGGCAAGACGGCCCAACTCGATCCGGTCAAAATCAATACCTCAAGCGTTGCGGGCAATCGATCTTCCGAGCGGACTGACGAAGTGAAGCTCTCCAGCTTGTCTAGCAAAATCAATGAGTTGCAGTCTGGCAGCCCTGAGCGCGAGGCGTACCTGGAAAGTTTGCGGCTGGAAGTTCAATCCGGGCAATACCAGGCAGACCCCTCCGACATTGCCACTGGCATCGTGAACGATGCTCTCATCAAGCCCGAATAACCCCGCATCGAGGTAGACCCATGCCCGATTCCGTCGCCCCTTCATCGGAAGACCTTGCGGTAAGCATCAAAACCGCTCTTTCCAACCTACGGCAGCTGTTGTTGCATTCCCCCACATCCCTCTCTGCGGAAATCAGCAGCATGGCCCTTTCCCGAATCTCGCTCGACCTGCTGGCGCTGAGTGAAGCAGTGATTCCTCCGCCCCAACAGGAACTACTCGAAATCCAGGCGCTAAATCAAAGCGTGCAATCCCTCTATCGAGGAGCTGCGAACTTCTTTGGAGAATTGAGCGGCGAATCGATCAAAAACGGAGGTTGGGACGCCGCAGCGTATTCTGCCGAAGGCGAATGGACACAGCCGAGGTCGGGCGTGCGGATCCAGACGGAGGGTTAACAAAATGGAAAGCCTCTTTGGGTCATTGATCGGTGCCAGCGGCGCGCTGAGAGCCTTCGAGAAAGGGATCTCGAACACTCAAAACAACGTGGTGAATGCCAATACACCTGGCTTCGCCAAACAACGGATGATCTTCGAAGCAGAACGCTTCGAGCCCGAACGGAATATCAATGGCGGGGTGAAGTCCAAGGGCCTGTATAGCTACCGGGATGCTTTCTCAGAGAAGAATGTGCAACGGCGCACCAGTCAAGCCGCGCTCGAACGCCAGCGCACGAGCAGTCTGAGTTCGCTTGAAGCTCTTTACCCCGTGGCCGAAGGTGCGGGTGTGCCTGGAGCCATCAACAAGTTCTTCTCGGCTATTTCGCAGCTGACCGTCTCGCCAAACGATACCTCGAGCCGACAGGTGGCACTCGATCGGGCTAAGGACCTCGGCTTGAACTTCCGCCGCTCCGCCAATCTCTTGCTCGAAGAGCGTGGCAATACGCAGGTGACTTTGCGGTCTTCCATCGAGCGGGTCAATGAGATTGCGGGCCGGATCAGTGATCTGAATGCCAACCGCCGGGGAGATTCGCAATCTGCCAGCGACCCCGGCAGCGATGCCAAACTGCATGCGGCCCTGGAAGAGCTCGCAGAACTGGTGGATTTCGACGCCATTCAGGCTTCAGACGGTTCCACCAGCATTTATTTGGGCGGGCAGGCGTTGTTGGTGATTGGCAACCGCCAATACCCGATCTCTTCAGACGTTGTAAACAACCGTGTTCGAATTCTCGATTCCGATGGCACCGAGATCACCGGCGAGCTTGAGGGCGGCAAGCTGATCGGACTCACCGACATCTACAACAACAAGATCCCCAGTTATCTGGAGGATTTAAACAACCTGGCTGAATCCTTCGCTCAGACGATCAACACAGCCCTCTCGCAAGGGATTGACAAAGATGGCAATGTTCCCTTGCAAAACTTGTTCACCTACGATGCCTCACTCGGCGCAGCCTTCACCATCGACACCACCGATCTTGCGCCAGAGCAGTTGGCATTGTCTGATGTCAGCCAACTAGGGGGCAATGGCAATGTGATTCGCATCAATGACCTCGCAAAAGCTCCGGTCATCGCCAACCAGAGTTTTCAACAGTTCTATGGAATTTCAGCTGGCCGCGTGGGGCGCGACCTCGGTGGATCGAGAGCATCGGCCGGGATTCAGGAAGATCTTTTAAGTCAGGCCAAGGAATTGCGTTCTTCCCTACAGGATGTTTCCCTCGACGAAGAAGCCGCGCAAATCATTCAGTACCAGCGGGCCTATCAGGCCACCGCACAACTGTTTAAGACCATCAACGAAATGACCGATACCGTCATCAACGTGTTGCTCCGCTAATAGAAAGAGCCGATCGAAAGGATTGTTACCTCCATGATCAGTACCCTGTCCACCTCAGAAACGAGCTTTCTCCGCGCCATCGAGAAGCTCCAGGCACGCGGCGATCGGGCCCAACTCGAAGTGTCGAGCGGCAAGCGGATTTTTTCGGTTTCCGACGAGCCCGATGGTATCAGCGCCTTGCTTACGGTCCGAGCGGAGATCGAATCCAACGATCAATTGAAAAACAATCTTGGCCGCACCAAGTCCGAAGTGGATGCTGCCGAAAACGGGCTGCAACAAGCCACCAAAATTCTCGAACGCGCTCGGACTCTTGCAGTCCAAGGCCAGAATGGATTCAACGTGGAGTCCACCTGGACAGCACTTTCGCTCGAGGCGGGTGACCTGACACAACAAATGTTGAACATGTCGAATCTCGCCATCGAAGGTCGTTACATTTTTTCCGGCAACAGCGACGGCAATCAGCCTTTCGATTTTGATCCAGGGCTGAATGCAGTCACTTACTACAACGGCAGTGCGGCGACTCGAAAGAGCCTTTTCCCTGGGGGCAATCCGTTCGATATCGCTCGGCCCGGCGATTTGATTTTCGACAATCCGGGCGTCGATGAAAACGGGATCTCTAAAAGTGTGTTTAGTGCGCTGAAGTCTCTCAAAGATGCTCTTGAGGCTCTCAATCCAGAGCAATTGCGTGATGCCCTGCGGGCGATTGAGACCAGTGGCAAAAACATCTCTGGCGAACTCAGTTTCTATGGTGCGACGCAGCGCAGAGTCACTGAGGCGACAGCAGCTGCCGAGACTACCTCATTGCGGTTGCGCAGCCAGCTATCGCGATTGGAGGACTCCGACCTGACCGAGGCCATCATCGAATCTCAACAAGCTCAGTTCCAATTGCAGGCGGCCTTCCAGGTTCGCGGTACACGCCGTAGCCAAAGCCTTTTCGACTACCTCGGCTAACTTACAATCGAAGGTATGAGAGCAAGGCTGCTCGCCTTTTTCTACCTCGCTACCATTCTTCTCGCTGCCACCAAGCCCGAGGATCTGATCCCGATGCGTTGGCCAGGCTCAGACCCCGAAGCACTCAGCACGCTCGATGGATCGCCCCTAAATTGCCTGCTGGTTCCCGAAGCGCAGCTGAACAAAGCGTTCACTGAGGCGGCTCATCGCAAACAGCTCACCGTGCTTGCCGTGTTCGCCCACGGTGATGGAATCGTTGCTCGTGTGCGGAAGTCCCTGGAGGTGGGCGTAGATGGCGGTGTTCTCGAGGGGAATTTCGCAGAGGCCGAAACCAAGGCGGCGCGACAGGTGCTCGACGCAGCCTCGAAATTGTACGTTGACCTGGGTGTCCGCGGCCGAATCCCATTGGGAGAAGATGCTCCAGCCATCATCGGAACCTTCCAGGGGGTCTGGGCTGGGATCAATCCTCACGATGAGAAAGAAGAAGCCCATGCGGCACCTTCCGGCGCTCCCTGGATCGATACGAACGCTGGCTTTTTGCGGTTCGTGCGTTCCGCCACCACGCGGCCCTTCTGGCTGAGCGCTGTTCCTCCACCGAAATCTGTTGTGAACCTGGCACGCTACCTCCAGATGATCGCCGATCCAGCCATGGTGGGCGGTCGATGGGTGGTCACTCTCGATGAAGGCTTCTTCAATCGACTTCTCTTGAAAGAGACCAAAGCGATCAAGGATTTCAAGCGCATCAATCAATTGGTCGGCTTCTTCGAGCAGAACCGCAAGCTGCAAATGCTGCCGCCCTATGGACAGCTCGCGGTTGTGGCTGACGTGCTGAATGGCGCACTGCTCTCGGGTTCGGTACTCGACATGATCACGGTGAAGCACACCCCCGTGCGGCCCGTACCGTTTAAGTCGGTCGAGCCAAAATCCTTCAATCAGGCCAAAATGGCCGTGAACGTAGACCCGCTTGCGCTCGATGAAGCCAAGCAAAAAGTGTTAAAAGACTTTACTCGCGCCGGCGGAACTGTCTTGACTGCGCCCCCAGGTTGGCGCATGCCGGTTCCGCGCGAAGACCAGATTGTCACTGATCCAGAGGAAGTAAAGAAGCTCGACCAGATCTGGAAAGAAGTCAACGCAATGACAGGGCGGCGCAACCTTGGAGTCCGGCTATTCAACGTTTCAAGTATGCTCTCAAACATGCTTGGGCCGCCGGATGGTTCGCGCGTGGTTGTGTACCTGGTGAACTACTCCGATTTTCCGGTCGACACCATTGTGGTGCATCTCTTGGGGAAGTTCTCGAAGGCCACCGTATACTGGCCCGAGCGAGCGCCGAAAACGCTGGCATCCTACGATAACGAAGATGGCTCTGGTGTCGACATCGACATTCTTGAGTCTGCTGCCATCCTCATCGCAGAAAAGTAATCTCAACTTACAATAGTGGGATGACCCGCCGTGACTGGATTACCCTCAGTGCCGTTCCGCTGCTCGGCCAGCAGAAGGCCTTGCCCACAGCACCCGTATCCGTGCGAAAGTGCGACACCTACAATGAAGACTTTTTCGAAATTTTCTCGAAGATGTTCGACGAGCTGGGTGGCCTGGGAAAGCTGGTTCGCAACAAGACTGTCACGATCAAACTGAACCTCACGGGTTCCCCCGCGCTGCGCTTTCAGGGTAAAGCTCTCGGCGTGACCCATTACACCCATCCGAAGCATGTGCTGGCGATGACAGCCTTGCTGGATCGCGCCGGTGCAAAGCGCATTCGCTTTGTTGAATCTGCATGGGGCACCGCCGGGCCGCTTGCCGAATACATGCTCGATTCTGGTTGGCCAGTACGCCAGATGACTACCGCGGCAAAACAGGTGGAGTTCCTCAATACCAACGGCCTCGGCGGCTTTGCCAAGCGCTATAGCCGGATGAAGGCCTCGCATGGCGGATTCATCTTTCCCGGCTTTGAGCTGAACGAAGTCTATTCAGAAACTGACGTCATGATGTCGATGGCGAAACTGAAGAACCACGACACTTGCGGCATCACGCTCTCCATGAAGAACATGTTCGGCTGCACGCCGGCCTCCATCTACGGAGACGATGCGGGAGTCGATGATCCGAACGAATCACCCACCTCAGGCCGTGGCGCAGTGTGCCATGCCGGTAAGCGCCAGCCTGCAAAGATTGCAATGGCGGAGCTCGATCCATCGACGCCGCGCGATGCGTTTCATCGCATGCCGCGCATCTCGATCGATGTGGTTTCCTCTCGTCCGATCGACATTGCATTCATCGACGGCATTGAGACGATGACCGGTGGCGAAGGTCCATGGATTAACGCCAAGGGTAGCTTCAGCGGGACGTCTCATGTAAAGCCTGGCTTGCTCGTACTTGGCACAAATCCAGTCACTACCGATACAGTAGGAACTGCGTTGATGGGGTACGATCCGCGGGCTACAAAGGGCACTCCGCCTTTCCATAAATGCGACAACATGTTGTTGCTGGCCGAGCAGGCCGGTCTCGGCACAGCCGACCTCAACAAAATCGAAGTGATTGGAGGCAAGATTGAGGATCTACGCTTCCGGTTCCCGATGAGCGCCTGATGCAGAGAATTCTCGACCAGCTGAGTTCAGTATTCGTCAAGCTCACGCCAATGGCGGTGCTGGACATCCTGGTGGTTTCGTTATTCATCTACATCTTCATCATCAACATTCGCGGGAGGCGCGCCGCTCAGATCGCTAGCGGCATGCTCATCCTCCTTTGCGCTTACCTTGCCAGCGTATGGTTGCAGCTGGAATTACTGCGAACCTTGCTGGCGACGCTTGCGCCTTACTCCGCCTTTGCCATCATCGTCATGTTTCAATCGGAGATCCGCCGTGTGCTGGCTCGTATCGGCAGGACCCGCATCTTCACTTTCGGAGGCCGCCTGCAGCGCCGTGAGACCGCAGAAGAGATCCTGATGGCGCTGAATTATCTGACGCAGCATCGGATCGGGGCACTGATTGTGGTGGAGAGGGACATTGGGTTGAAGACGTTTGTTGAGACCGGTGTGAATCTTGACGCCAGGCTTTCTCGCGATCTACTGCTGAGTATCTTTTATCCCGGCGGCGCACTTCATGATGGTGCGGCAATCGTGCAAGGCGACCGCATCGCCGCTGCAGCTTGCTTCTTGCCGCTGTCTATGAATCCGGCCAGGCTTGGGCATCTGGGCACGCGCCATCGCGCCGCGATCGGCATTACCGAAGAAACAGACTCATTGGCCATTGTTGTGTCGGAGGAGACGGGCCATATTTCTCTCTGTGCTTTCGGTGAGATTCAGCATGGAGTTTCGATCGAATACGTCGAAGATCAAATCACCAAGCATTTGAGCCAGCCGCTAGCACCGCCGATCAGTGAGAATTCGCAGATGGAGATTCGGCGCTCATGAGTTTGTTCACCGAGAATATCCCGGCCAAGCTGCTGAGTATTCTGATCGCCTTTCTGCTCTGGTTTGCGCTGGTAGATGAGCCCGAGTTGATCGAAACCGTCACTGTGCCCGTCGAGTATCGCAACCTGGCGAACAACCTTGACCTGTCGCCCGATGCGCCCAATCGCATCCAGCTTCAGGTGCGCGGCGCACGCACTAGGCTCAACGAGGTGTCTCCAGATCGGACGAACATCGTCCTTGATTTGACTTCGATGAGCGAACCTTCGTCTCGCACTTTCACCATTCAGGACAATGCGATCAACCTGCCTCCCACGGTGACGTTGGTCCGCGCTATCCCCTCGCAGCTTCGTGTAAAGCTCGAGCGGCGCATGCACAAAGATCTGCCCGTCACAATTACCTATGAAGAGCCGATTCCCTCTTATCTCAAAGTGATCTCGTCTTCGATCAAGCCCGAACGCATCAAAGTAGTTGGCCCGGAATCTCGCATCAACATGGCGAACGCTCTGGCGACCGAGCCGATCAGCCTGAAGGATGTCAAAAGCGGAGCCCCGCTTCGAGTCAACGTTTTGCTCACCGATGCCGAACTGTCAATTGTCGGCTCACCACTGGTGACGATCAGTTTTCAGACAACCCAGTTACCCTAGTAGTTAGCATGGCGAGACAACTATTCGGTACTGACGGAATTCGGGGTAAAGCCGGCCAACCCCCTCTCGACAAGCCCACTGCCTATGCGCTGGGTGCAGCGCTGGGCCAATGGGCTAAAGGGCAATCCTCTGAGCCGAAAGTCTTACTCGGCATGGATACTCGGGAGTCCGGTCCCTGGCTGGCAGAGGCAGTTGCGGCCGGCCTGGCGTCGGTGAAGGTGGAGCCACACTTCGCCGGGTTGTTGACTACTCCTGGAGTGGCTTACAACACGAAACATGGGTCGTATGTTGCGGGTGTGATGATTTCAGCCAGTCACAATCCTTACGAGGATAATGGGCTCAAAGTCTTTGATCATTCCGGCTTCAAACTGCCCGACGAGCAGGAGCTTGCCTTGGAGGGAGAGATCCTCCGAATTCGTGAGACGGCGGAAGTGCCGCATTACGAACTTCCCTTTCATGGAGAGCTTGCAGAAAAGTATCTCGACTTTCTCGCCTCAACCTTTTCTTATTCGCTGAAGGGATTGCGCATCGTAGTGGATTGCGCCAACGGTGCTGCATCCCATCTCGCGCCGCTGTTGTTCGCGCGTCTGGGCGCCGAAGTAGTGACCATCGCCAATCAACCGGATGGCAGAAACATCAATCTCGGCGTGGGCGCTCTTCATACAGACTTTGTGCGCGAAGCGGTCTTGAACCACAACGCTGATATTGGGATCGCCTTCGATGGCGATGCAGATCGAGCCTTGTTCAAATCCGCAAGCGGAGCTCGCATCGACGGCGATGCGGTGCTACTGATTTGCGCACGTCGCATGCAGGCGACAGGTCATCTGGATGGCGACAAAGTGGTGGCGACCGTGATGTCCAATCTGGGCCTTGAGGTGGCGTTGCGCCGCCATGGAATCTCACTTGAGCGCACGGCTGTTGGCGACAAGTATGTTCTCGAGGAGATGATGCGAAGCGGTGCCCGCCTTGGCGGTGAACAATCAGGCCACGTGATCTTTTCTGAATATGCGACCACTGGCGACGGCATGCTAACCGCTTTGCGTGTGCTTGAGGCCATGGCCGCTTCGGGCAAATCCCTCGATGAGCTCACTGAAGGATTTTCGGTCTTTCCCCAGACTCTGGTGAATGTCCGCATCTCTGAGCGACGCAAGTTGGAAGAACTCGTAGCGGTGCAAGATGCCATCAGCAAATGCGAGGCTGATTTTGGTCCCAATGGACGAGTGTTGGTCCGCTTCTCCGGCACTGAGCCCCTCGCCCGAGTGATGGTGGAAGGGGACGACGATACCAAGGTGCATCATCATGCATCGAAGATTGCCAAAGCGCTCGACGACGCGATAGGCATAAAATAACAGGCGATGCGCATCCTGTTTCTAGCTTCTCTTCTGATTTCCGCTCTCGCGGCCCAAAACGTCAAACCCGCCAAGCTGGCCGGTGAGGATTGGGTTCAATTATTTAACGGCAAAGATCTTTCGGGCTGGGTCGAGGTCGGCAAGGAAAAGTGGACAGTCGAAGATGGCGAGATCAAAGGCGAAGCAGTCAGCAAAGCCTACGGGTATCTCCAGACTGATAAAGACTACAAGGACTTCCATCTATCGATCAAGTTCAAGTGCGTCGGCAACGGCAATTCCGGTGTGTTCTTTCACACTGCCTTTAAGCCGGGCACGCCTGACATTACGCGGGGCCTGCAGTTCGAAGTGGATTGCCGCATTGGCCAGCACACCGGCGGCATTTATGGCGATGGGCGCGGCTGGGTCGTATGGCCTGCACCCGAGAACGAACTCAACGTGCGCAAAGGCGATTGGAATGAGTACACGCTGAAGGTAGAAGGCAACCGTTACGTTTCCCGCTTGAATGGCGTCGTGATGGTAGATTTTACCGACCCGAATCCAAAGTCCTTCGATGGCCCGATCGCTCTTCAGCTTCACTCCGGTGGTGAAGGCAATATGCGCTTCAAGGACATCTGGATTCGCGATTTGAGTAAGCGCTAGCGTCTACGGGGCTGGGACCCCGCGCAGTGTCTGATCGAACCAATCGGCCAACATTGTGAAGTCTTCAAAGATAGTCGGCCAGCCATGGTCCTTGCCTGGCAGCACGACGAACTTGTGCTTCACGCCAGCCTGCTTCAATTTCTCCACATAGATTTCGCTCTGCTGCAGCGGAACCGTACGATCCGAGTCCCCATGGATCAGCAGGATTGGCGGCGTCTTCTCGTTGACAAGATAGATTGGCGAAAGCTGTTTGCCGAGTTCCTCCGTGCCTGCTTTCGGGCCGAAAGCGTCGCGGTATCCAGCGACAGGTCCTACGCCCGTCCCATTCACGCCGGCCTTGCCCCAATTGAGAAAGTCGGTCGGCGGGAAAAAGCATGCGACCGATTTCACTTGCTCCACCGACATCAGGGATAAATGGCATCCTGCGCTAAAGCCGGAGATCCCGATATTGGCGGCATCGATCTTCCACTTGGCGGCATCGTTTCGGATGACCTTGAGTGCTAACCGCACATCGTCTACGATTTCGCTGATCGTAAATCTCGGCTGTGAACTAGGTACGACGGCAAAGACTGTATAGCCGCGATCGAGAAGCTTGCCGAAGTTCTTCGGAACGATGCTGGCGTGATTCGAACGCCAACCGCCACTCACAACAAACACCATACCGAAGCCATTGGGCTTGGCGGGTTCGATCACATCCATCGTCAGCGCGGTGCCGAATTTGCGGCCATAAACTACATCCTCAGTCCGCTTAAAGTCCTGCGCCGTAGCGAGCGCCGACACAATTCCCAAGATCCATCCAATACGCATCATATTGGCTTATTATGGCAACAACCCTATGAATCGCCGCCAGTTCCTCTCCGCCTTGCCTGCCATGAACGCATTTGGTCAAGCGCGGCGACCCAATGTCGTCTCGCTATCTGTCGATGACCTCAACGATTGGGTGGGCTGCCTGGGCGGCTATCCAGGAGTGAAAACGCCAAACATCGACAAGCTCGCCAAGCATGGCGTCCTGTTTAGTGATGCTCATTGCGCCGCGCCTCTTTGCAACCCATCGCGCACCGCAATCCTGTCGGGGCTACGGCCATCCACCACTGGCATCTACAACAATGAGCAGTACCTGCGGCCCAACCACCCGAATGTCGTCACTCTGCCGATGCATTTCCGCCGCAACGGCTACCATGTCGCCGGGGCGGGGAAGATCTTCCATCACGTCGCGGGCTTCAATCCTCCGGATCAATGGGACGAATTTCAATTGCAGAAGTTTGACGATCCCTGGTATCGCCGTGCCGATTGGTATCCTTGGAATCAACGCATCCCTGCGCCCAAAGGGCATCCCTACAATGGGCTGGCCAACTTCGCGGGTGAGTTTGATTGGGGCACGCTCGAGACACCGGAAGATCAGTACGGCGATCAGAAGGCGGTTGAATTCGCAACAGAGTTTCTAGGCCGCAAACACACCAAACCCTTCTTTCTCGCAACCGGGCTCTGGCATCCCCACATCCCTCTCTATTCGCCGCAGAGGTTTTTCGACATGTATCCGGAGGCGAAGGTTCAAGTGCCAGAAACCCGCGACGACGACTTGGCTGACATCCCGAAGCTAGGGCAGGATCTGGCTGGATTCCGGCGCGCAGAGTTTGAGCGCATTCGTGACACCGGCAAGTGGAAAGAATTTGTTCGTGCCTATCTGGCTGCGATTTCATTTGCAGACGCAATGGTCGGGCGGATTGTCGATGCCCTCGATAACAGCGCTTATGCCTCGAATACGATTCTGGTCTTCTGGTCTGACAACGGCTGGCACCTTGGCGAGAAGCAGCATGTGCACAAGTCAACTCTCTGGCAGCGATCCACGCATGTGCCCTTCATCATCTCGGCGAACAGTTCAAAACAGAATGGGGTGACTCGCAATCAGCCCGTATCGACTCTCGACATCTACCCAACACTCATCGATCTGTGTGGCCTTTCGCCAAATCCGCGTCTTGACGGCAAGTCTCTCGTGCCACTGCTCCAGAATTCCAAGGCTCCGCGTGATCCCGCTGTTTCGACTCACTTGCCCGACACGCATTGCGTCATCGATCAACGCTGGCGCTATATCGTCTACGCCGACAAGAGCGAAGAACTGTATGACCGCAAGGCAGACCCGAACGAATTTCGCAATCTCGCTTCAGATCCCAAGTTGACCTCCGTCAAGCAACGCCTTGCCAGCTTTGCTCCGAAAACCAGCGCCGCGCAGCAACCCCAAAGTACGGAGTTTGACTTCGACTTCGCCACCTACACTTACAAGAGAAAGCCAAAAAAATGAACTTCCTACTACTCCTTGTTCTTGCCGCCGATCCAAAACAGGCGCTCACCTTTCGAGCGACTTTCGACAAGGGTGTGGACGCCGACTTTGCCAAAGGCGACGCAAGCATTTACTACGCCGATAGCTACAAGGACATCAGCGGTGCCGTCAAAGGCCTGGGCAAAGCCCCGGTTGCGATCGAGAACGGAGCTCTGCGCTTCAAGTCGAAAAATACGACGGCTCTGTTCTACAAGATCGCGAACAACGTCAGTACCTCGGAGGGGACGATCTGCTTCAAGCTCAAGCTCGATCCCGCCTTAGATCTCCCGCCCGATTATGTGGATCCCATTCAGTTCACCGACAAGGCCTACAACGATTCCGCAATGTGGGTGGACTTTACCAAGGACGAAAAGCCGCGGCTGTTCCGCCTCGGCGTCTTCGGCGAACTCAAAGCCTGGAACCCCACCAACATTCCGCCCGACAAGAATCCCAAGTTCAATGAGCGACTCGTGGTGGTCAAACAGCCGCCCTTCAACCGCGACAAGTGGACGCACATTGTGATCACCTACACCAAGGGCTCCGCCAGCCTTTATCTGGATGGCAAGCTGCAAGGCAATAGTTCTCCCATCACAGAGCCGTTCACCTGGGATCTTGAGAAGGCCACAATCAGACTCGGCGTCAACTATGCGGGTCTGATGGACGATATCGCCATCTACAACCGCATACTGACGCCGAAAGAAATCGCGAAGCTGAAGTAGAGCCTATGAGTGCCGCGCGCAGACCTCGCGCAGCTTCTTAAACAGGGCCGGAGTGGCTTCAAGCGCAGGGGCCTTCTCCTCGTACTCAAGGGCCAAATAGCCGCGGTAATTATTGGCGACGAGCATCTTCGCGACGCGATCCCAATCTGAAGGGGCGGGGCCGCTCTCGTCTCTCACCATCGCCTTCACCTGAACGTTGACGGCATGGGGGGCGATCATCTCAATCTGCTCGTAGATCTTGGTCTTGAAGTTTGCCGTGTCGAGATTGATGCCAACCCACGGGCTGTTCACTTTCTTCACGATCTTCACAATGGTCGCCGCACGATCGGTAACACCGCCGTGATTCTCAAGCCCAAGGATGATGCCATGCTTGCCGGCATACTCGCCAGCAGGACCAAGCATCTCGGCCACCCAATCGGCCGCCTGTTCTTCCGTGCTGTCTTTCGGTATCGCTCCACCGAAGACGCGGATGTGTCCTGCGCCAAGCTTGGCGGCGACATCCACCCATTTCTTCAACTCGGTGAGAGATTGATCGCGCGTGGGGCCCGCAGGTTTGGTTAGCTCAGTGCGCACCGAAATCGAGTAGATCTCGATACCAGCCCGGTATGCCTCGCGCTTGAGCGGCATCAAGAAGCTGTCTTCTGTGTTGGGGAACCAGTAGACGGTCATGTCGATGCCGTCCAGTTCGTTTTCGGCCGAGATGCGAATCAGGTCTTCGTACTTCAGCGTTCCCTTTTGCAGGTCGTTGCGAAACGAATAGGCGCAGAGCGCAGGGCGCAGCTTGGGCTTGAGCCCGGCTCCCATTGCCAGCGGAGCAGCCGCCAGCGCCATCAGTGTGGATCTTCGTGTCATCATTCTAAAATACAAGAGGCCTCGCGAGAATGCGGGGCCTCCTATTTCTCCTCTTATTTAGAATACGATCTTCAAGCCGATTTGTACTTCTCTTGGGCCATTCGGGGCTCCTTGAGCGCCGACCACGCGTCCGAAATTCGGGCTTGTGATATCGCCATTGGGATTGCCGAATTTCGGCGTGTTGGTTGCGTTAAACGACTCCAATCTCAACTCCGCCGTGAACCGTTCTGTCATCTTGATGCGGCGGAAGAGCGAAGCGTCCAGGTTGAAAAGCCCTGGGCCAGTGAACGCGTTGCGGCCGATGTTGCCAAAGGTGCCAGCGGCGGGCTGAGCGAAGGCGCTACGGTCAAACCACTGTGTGTGGGTGCCGACGCCCTTGGGCGTGGAATAAGTTCCCACGAGGTTCGGGTCGTTCGCGTTGCCCGGCGCATTGATGATGCCGCCGGGCACGCTAAGGTTGAACGGGCCGCCGGTCTGCAATGTGAGGATGCCGTTAATCTGCCAACCGCCCGCGATCCAGGACATCGGGCCGCTGGTCAGCATCTTCTTGCCTTTCCCGAAGGGCAATTCATAAATGTAGCTCTGGACGAATACATGCCGGATATCGCCATCGCCGCGCGCACGATTGCGCGTCGGGTTGATGTAGTAGCGGAAGCCGCCGTTGTCCGCGCCGGTTACGTCAATCGCCTTGGCCCAAGTGTAAGCCGTGGTGAGGGCGAAACCATTGGAGAAGCGACGGTCGAGCTTGGTCTGCAGCGAATGATAATTCGAACTGGTGCCGAAGAAGATGTTGTTAATCGCATCGCGACGGCCGAATAGGATGTTGAAAGGTTGACCTGCTGCGCCAGCCCCAATTTGCAGGCCGGGGTTCATATTGAGAACACCAGTCACCCCAGTGCCTTTGTTGCCGACGTAGGCGAGTTCGAGGGCCAATTGATAAGGTAACTGACGTTGCAACGCCAGGTTCCAGCTTTGAATGTAGGCTTCGCGCGCGTCGGGCCGGACGTAGTTGAATACAGAGGCCGGCGCGGGGTTGATGATGCCATTCGATGGGATCGGCGTTGGCACGAAGGCAGGAAAGCCCTGCTGCATCGTACGGGCGATGGTGAATGCGCTGGCTGCCTGGAACGAGTTGTTTTCTCGAACCGGGAAGTTGAAGGCATAGCCGTTATCGGCTAAGGGTACCCAGGAGATGCCATATCCGCCACGCAGAACAGTCTTCTCATTCCAGCGGTAGGCCATGCCGAACCGGGGAGCGAAGTTCGTCATGAAGTTCTTCCGGCCCAGATTTTGTGGCACATTCCCAAACCCCGCGACCTCAAGGGAATTCGTAAATGGATTGAAGTTGGAGAATCCGCCTCGGGCTGCCCGTGGAGTTGGAGGTGGCCAGAGTTCATGGCGCAACCCAATGTTCACGGTAAGTTTTGAATTGACGGTCCAGTTGTCTTGGACATAGCTGAACAGTGGCTTTTGGATAAAGGTCGGGAAGATGAGCGGTAAGTCTCGGCCTGCCTGATTCGGCTGGTCAAGCAGAAAGCTTGCAAAGGAATTGGAAAAGCTCTGGGTCGAGCCGTTGGCAAGCTGGCCGGCGGCATTGCGAACAGCGAGGATCGTGGTGCCTTCGGTGAAATTGAATCGTCCGCGAGGGCTGAACGTTTGGTTCTGTAACAGTTCATCACGACCGCGGCGGTAGTCCACCCCGAACTTGATCGTGTGGTTGCCCAGCACTTTCGTGTTGTTCACGATGAAATTCAAGTTGGTCTCGCCGCGCTCCCAAGGAAGGCTCGGCGAATAGCCAACGACCGGGTTGCTAAAGCCGTTGATCACGATATTCGAGACACCGCCGGTGAAGTCGCTTACGTTAACCCCGGGAATTCCGATCTCCTCGGACGTCTTCAGCTTGATGTCTTCGTTTTGCGCGTCGTTACGGTAATAGGCGATGCCAGCTCGGATTTCGGTAATGAGGGTCGGGTTCCAGACGCGTGTATAGTTCACTGCGGCATTGGTTGCCTTTTGGATACCCGTCCCCGCGAAGTCACGGAAGCCTCCACCTTTTGCTCCATAAAGCGGCGGATCGAAAATCCTGGAATTCTGCTTGGAGTAACGAACGTTGACGCGATCATTGCTCGAAATCTGATAATCCACCTTTATGTCGCCGCCGTTCGTGTCCTTTTGGCGAACGGTTGAAGTTTGAAAGTTCTGCAGGATGCCGGTGGTTGTCGGGTTCGGTATCAGTGCCAGCAAACGTGTCGCGATTGGGCTGATGCGATTGGCTGGAATGATGCGATTTGGGAATGGTGTGCGGCCGGTGCCGTCCGCCGCGCCGCTGCGCGGGTCGAAAATATCGGTGCCGCCACTCCAGTTGAGATCCCCATTCCGGAATGCGGTTGTCGGAATCGTCCCTTGATGAAAGTCGCCGCGCCGGTCGCGAATGCCTTGATAGTCGCCAAAATAGAACAGCTTGTTCTTGATGATCGGGCCGCCAAGCGTGAAGCCGAAGTTATTCACAGTTGTGACTGGTTTGGTTTTCGAGAAGAAAGGGCGAGCTCCCAGCCGGCTGACTCGATTGAACTCGTAAACGCTGCCGTGCATCTCGTTAGTCCCCGACTTGAAGTTCACATTTGTCACTGCTCCACCCGCGCGGCCAAGTTCCGCCTCGTAATTTGAAGTGGTCACGTCCACGGTTTGGAGAGCTTCGATCGGAGGAATCATCGCCGTTAACAACCCGGTGCGTTGGTTGTTGTCGACACCTTCGAGCTGGACGTTGTTTGAGAGTCGGCTTTGCCCGTTTACGCGTGTGGAAACTGAATCCTGCACGTTGAAAAACTCCGAGTGTGGCCTGAAGGAACGAGTTGCGCCAGGCACGAGATTGATCATGTTTTGAAAGTTGCGGTTATAGCCGAGAGGCATATCCGCCAACTGCCGCGTTTCAATCTTGCGGCCTGTGTCGGTGCGGTCCGTTTGGAGCACGGCGGCTTCCGCTGTGACCGAGATCGACTCGCTTACCTGCCCGGGTTGCAACTCGAAATCGGCGCGAGCCGTGGAGTTCACCAATACGTCGATGCCGTCTCGGATCGACTTGCGAAAGCCAGCCACTTCGACTTCCACTTTGTAGACGCCAGGCTGAAGGTTAGGGAATGAGTAGTTGCCGCTGGCGTTGGTAACGCCTTGCTGGCTGAGTCCCGTTTGCGTGGCGACCAGCGTTACTTTCGCCGAAGCCACTAAGGCACCTGATGAATCCGAAACAGTGCCGACCAGAGCCCCGTTCACGGCTTGTGAAAACGCAGACAACGCAGTCAGCACAAGAACAAACAAGACAACCATTGTTTTGCGCATAGATATCCTCTACAAGAAAGACTAAAAGCCAACTGCCGCCATTATGTGCAAACGATTCAGTCGCGTTGAAGCCGGATCACGACTTCGTTACGGCTATTCCTAAGATCGATTCGATTCTTCGAAGCCTTCATTTTCAGCTCGCCGGCGAAGAGCTTAAAGAAACGGTCTTCCAATTCCATGCCTTGTCCCGCGCACGCCATTCGGGTCGCGATCAATTCGCTTAACTTCAACTGCGTGCCTTCGATGCTGTAGCTGCCGCCGAAACGATTGCATCCGCTAAAGCCCGCTACTCGACCTTGCGCCGCAAACTCCACCGTGGGCGGCTTAACTCCCTTCGAGAGGCTCTTGCCGTTCATTTTGGCCACCCGCCACTTGCCTTCAACCACAACGGGCGATTGCGCCATCAGCAGTGAGGCAAGCAATATGCCGAGCATTTCAACTCAACCTCTTAAGCCGGAAGGTTTGCCTACCCGCTCGGCCAACCGCTGCGGATGCTCCTGAGCCTGCCCGGTTCGAGCTTTCGCGTTCCCGAGTCAATTCAATTTCAGCGCCCACCATGCGCCCGGTAAATCGAATCTTTGATTGATTGATTTCATTGCCGGATTGTTCCTGCCTCAAAAGCACGAACATCACCAGTTCTCCAGAGACAGTGCCTTTCACGATCGGCGTACTTTCAAAGTCGCCGTATTGCTTGCCGGTCAGCTCAGAGCCCTTTTGTACCAGCTGAAACGCGACATCCTCCAGGGCGCCCCGGTTGCCCGGAACTTGTCCCACCCACGTACCCGTGAAGTCAGCCGCGAAGCAACCCGCGGCCACAAGAATGGTCAGCCATCTCATGTGCGCATCAACCCAGGCAGAGGACCTGTACTGTCGGCGAACCTTTCCACCGGGGCCCCAAACGCATCCAGCATCGACACATAGAGATTGGCCAGCTGCGTGTCCTCGGCGTACTCAAGGTGCTGGCCGCCGATAAGGCGACCTCCGCCTCCTCCACCAAGCACGAGAGGCAGGTTGTGAGGCGCATGACGATCTCCATCATGAAGCGCGGAAGCAAACAGAACCATGGAATTGTCGAGCACATTCGACTCGCCCTCGCTCATGCCCTTCAGCTTCTTGAGCAGATAAGCGTATTGAGCCACATGCCATTGATTGATCAATTGATACTGCCGCAACTTGTCTGGATCCTTGCCATGATGCGAAACGTCATGGTGGCCGGCGCTCACTCCTTCCAGCCAGCGGAAGCTTACATTGCTGACGGCGTTGCCGAACATGAAGGTGGCAA
This sequence comes from Acidobacteriota bacterium, assembly GCA_016870995.1. Classification (GTDB taxonomy): domain Bacteria; phylum Acidobacteriota; class Terriglobia; order Bryobacterales; family Bryobacteraceae; genus Bryobacter. Next base: position 5,329 of record VFZU01000064.1, on the reverse strand, counting down.
CGCGCGTGGTGTCGCTTTGAAATGCAACAGCGATCATGTCGAGCATCAGCTTCACGTGTTCCGCGTGGTCGGCGGGCCGCTCCGGCGGCGCTGCCTTTGCATCCAGGGCCACACGGGCCTTCCAATCCTTACGAGCCCCGCCCACGTTTCGCTCGACCCTTTGCTCAAGCGAGCGCATCACGCTGAGGTACTCGTCCATGCGGTGTTTGTCGGCGGCCCCGAGCTTAGTGCGCAGCCGGCGAGCATCGTCCTGCACGCGGTCTAACAGAAGCTTATCCATCTGGGCGGTGTCGGCTCCTACTCCAGTCGAGGCGCGATACAAGCGCTCGTAAACGGCCTTCGGGTTCAGCTCGCGCGCCAGCGGAGTGGTAGGGCTGCTCCAGGCGATGTGAGATCCATAGATGCGTGTGTAGCCAACGACCGCATCCACACCAATCGCGACCGGCGTCACGCCCAACTCAAGCGACGGCAGCGGTGTCTGTTGGCCCACTCTTTGCGCTGCCACCTGATCTACCGACACGCCGTTGGCGATATCCGCTCCGGGAGTCTTCTTGATGGTGGCGCAAGTGAGGATCGCAGCTTCTTTGACGTAATGTCCGTCGCCGCCCTTCGACCCTTCGTTCCAAAGATTCTTCAGCACCACAATCTGATTCTTCAGATCGGCAAGCGGAGACAGCGTTTGGGAAAGCTGAAAGTCCTTACCTTTACCCTCAGGTGTCCAGGCGTGAGGATTCACCCCATTCGGCATGTAGAGCATCGCCATTCGCACGGGAGGCTTCGGCGCGGCCGTCGATGCCATTGCTTCGAGCCAGGGCAGTCCCAACGCCACACCCGTTCCACGCAGAACAGTTCTTCTAGAAATCACTTTGCTACCTCCGACTCACCACGAAACGGCGCACTCAAAACAATGGCTTCAATCAGTTTCGAGGCACTATCATCATTTTCCTTTACTTCAGCGACGATTGCATCCACGGTGCAACTGTCCTTCAGCGTCAAGCCTCGGCCCAGCGCATAGCCAAGAAGCTTTGAAGCCAGATTCCTCAAAAACAGATCCTTCTTTTCAAGCAGAACCGTCCGCAATTCTTGTGGCCCGGCGAACTTGCGGCCATCGATCATCTCGGCCGTGTTGTCGATCAGCTTGCCACCATCTTTATCCCGCCAACGGCCAATCGCATCGTAGTTCTCGAGGGCAAAGCCCATTGGGTCAATCCGGCTATGGCAACTCGCGCAAGTCGGGTCTGCGCGGTGCAGGGTCAATCTTTCACGCACGCTCTTTGGGGCCGCAGCGGTCTTGCCATCTTCGAGCGGCGGCACGTTTGGCGGCGGGGGCGGAGGCGGTGTTCCCAAAATCGCATCGAGGATAAATGCGCCCCTCAGCACCGGACTGGTTCGATACGGATAAGAAGACACGGCAAGCACAGCAGGCATGCCAAGAACTCCGCCTCGCTTGCTCCCTTCGGGTAACTCTACCCACTGGGGCTGGGTTCTGCGGCCAGGGTCGAGGGGGAGCTTGATTCCCATGTGTTTCTCAAGATGCGAAGTCCCAATGGTGTACTTCGAATCGAGAAGATTCAGAATACTCACCCCGCGCATCAACATCTCGCGGAAGAAATAAACAGGCTGCAATCGGATGTCACCGCGCAAGTCTTCATCCTTGGCATAAGTCGGAAACAGCTTTGCATCCGGCATCCTGTCGCCGCCGAGATCCCTGGTGTGCAGCCACTGTTCAATGAAGCGTTGGGCAAAGTTCTGGCTGCGGTCATTGCGCAGCATGCGCCCAACCAACACACGCAATACTTCTGGCCGATTCAGTTTTTTGTCTCGCGCCAGGTCAAACAGCAGCTCATCCGGCAAGCTACCCCACAAGAAATAACTCAACCGGGACGCCAGGGCAAAGTCACCCGTTTCCATACGGAACAGAAAGTGAGGGCTCACCAGCGCCGCGCGCAGCATAAAGAAAATGGCTGGCTCAAACTCCTCGCCTCTTTTGCGGGCTGCTTGAAACAGCTCGAGGTAAGGAGCGTATTCCATTTCGGCCACAGGTCGCCGGTATGCACGCGGTAAAAACTTCGCGAGGATCTTGCGAGCCGCTTGATCTGGCGTGACTCCTGGCTCGGGCTTGGCTACGAGAATTCGTGTTCGGCTCTTGTACTCTTTCGCCGCAAACTCCATCGCGAGCTTTGCGGTCTCAAGGTATTTTTCAGAATGCAACGGAGACAAGAAGAGCGTTTCTGCAGCATTGTCAAAACCCTCGCCGCCGGCTCCATCCGCCGGAAGTCTGGCGCCGATCTCAAGGTGGATATCGAGCAGATCTTGCACCGTCGCGGTGTACTCATCTCGATTCAATCGCCGCAACGGTCTGGGGCCCACCGTGATGCCACCCGAGCACGCTTCCCGTTTTAACTCGGTATCCACCCATTTTGCGAAGGCCTCTCGTGCGTCCAGGCTCGGCGCAGGAACGCCCTTCGGTGGCATTTCGCCGTTTTCGACGCGGATCTTCGATCGAATCCAGGAATGCGTATTGCTGGCCAGCGTGGAAGGTTCTTTCACCTTGTCGAGGTGAAACCCGCCCGTAGCCGCTTTCCCGCCATGGCACCCTGCGCAGTACGTTTTGAGAAAAGCCTGCTGCCGCTCAAATTCTTGAGCCCCCATCGAACCTGCCAGGATCAGAAGAGCAAACCAGAAACGCATATCCGCTTCGATTATATTGGAACGGCACTGCTCAGATCACGTATTGAATTACATGCAGATTGTCCTCATGATGGTGCTGGCTCAGACCATCACACGGCTCGATGGCACAAAGATTTCGATTGCCGAGGCAGAAGACTTCGCCCGCCGCACTCTCGATGCCAACCAGGTCACTGGAGCTCAGATCGCCGTGATTGGCAAAGGTCGCCCGGTATGGCGTTTCGCCCAGGGACTTCGTCAGAAGAATCCGGATCTCCCCATGACGCCAGCGACCAACATATGAGTAGCATCCATCACCAAGGGCACTTTTGGCGTTTATGTGCAGCAACTGGTAGAGCGCGAAAAGTTCTCGCTCGATATCCTGATCGCGGCACAATTCCCCCAACCTTTGAACACCTACAAGCCATACCTGGAATCCGCCAGCGAGCTCGTCAAGGACCCTCGCTGGGCCCGCGTCACCCCGCGAATGATGTTGAACCACACCTCGGGGCTTCACAATTCAGCCATGCTCGAGCCAGACCGAAAGTTGAAGCTCCACCTCAAGCCCGGCTTGCGCTACAGCTACTCTGGCGAAGGCCTCAATCTGCTTCAGTTCCTCATCGAACAACAGAAGGGGCGGCCACTCGACCAGCTGATGGAAGATGCGCTCTTCAAGCCACTTGGCATGACACAAACGGGTATGATCTACCGCAAAGAATTCGACGCCAATGTGGCAGACCGTTTCAACGCCAACGGCGAATTCACGAACAAGACGCGCCGCTTTCCAGCCCGGGCTGGCGGCAACATGGCCAGCTCCGCGGATGACCTTACAAAGCTCGCCACAGCCATGCTCTCGGGCAAGTTGGTCAACATGAAGTCTTTGTTGAAGCCCACGGTGCGGATACGAAGCACCACATAATTTCCGATGCCACTCGATAAGGAAGAACCCGCTTTGGCAGCCTATCCCAACCTCGCCTACGGGATGGGTTGGGGGCTACTTACGGAAACAAAGTTCGGTCCGGCCTTCTTCAAGGAAGGGCATGGCGATGGCGCACAGAACTTCATGATCTGCTTTACCCGCCAAAAGGCTTGCATGATTTTGCTGACCAATTCAGACAATGGCGAGCGGGCTTTTCGTCCCTTGCTAAAGAAAATTCTCGGCAATACGCTAACGCCATGGGCCTGGCATGGCTACCCGTAAAAACGAAAGAGCCGGACTCGAGTCCGGCCTGAAGATTCAATTCTTTTGTGGTGCGGACGAGAGGACTTGAACCTCCACGGGGTTGCCCCCGCTAGTACCTGAAAGCAATTTGCCTTGTTTTGAGTATTGTTGAGTTGGTGTGAGCTTATCGAAAACCCCAATAAAAACAGGCTCATCGTGGTTCAAGCAAACTCAGTGATACTCACCGCTAGTGTTGTGTTTGGCTGATTTGGCACACTGCTGGCACACAAGCAACACACTACACTTCAGGCCCTGCTGGATACGCTCTGGCGGGGCCACGCGGAGGCTGACACTCAACCTCGGCGTTCGCTACGACATATTCACGGCCAAGACCGAGCAGTACAATCGACTTGGGAATTTCGACCCGTTCACGTCGACGATCCTCGTCGCGGGTCAGAATGGCGGAAGCACAGCGGGTATTGGCACCGATCGCTCGGCCCTCGCTCCACGCCTCGGATTTGCGGCCTCGCTCGGGCACAACATGGTCTTGCGCGGCGGCTGGGGCCTAAGCTTCTTCCCAATGGACTACGGCTCCGGAGTGGCACTCAAAAACTTGCCGTTCACCAGCGCTCTCACCTGCGGCACTTCGACTACGGGCAACTTCTCCAATACCGGCTGTCCGGCAGGAACGGGAAGCTTCTCCCAAGGCGTACCTCGTCCGACGGATCCGTCGGCCTATGCCACCGCGAATGGCGTCATCAATCTAGCAGCCATTCCCCCGTCTACTCTAAACGCGGTGGACCGCAACTTCCGCAACAGCTTCAGCCAGCAGTTCAACATTTTGATTGAGAAGCAAGTTGGCAATAATCTGATCACCGCCGGCTATGTGGGTATGCGGGGCAATCGGCTGGCGATGGCGCTCCCGGATATCAATCGCGCCCTTCCTAGCGGATCCAGCACTCCCAACCCCCGGCCATTTGCGGCCTTCCCGCGGCTGACCACCATCGCCTACTTCACGTCTCAGGGCAGCTCGGACTACAACGCCCTGCAGATCAACTTCAATCGACGCCTGAGCAAAGGGCTAAGTTTCATGTCCGGATTCAACCGCGCCAGCTCCCACGACAACATCACGGGAATCGGCACCAGCACGGGTGGCTACGGCCTGCGGATCGGGCCCATCGCGCAGGCTGTTGCCAACGCCCAGATCTACGATTGGGCCAACAGTGACTTCAACATCAAGAACCGCTTCACGTTCGCGGGAAACTACGACTTGCCGATCGGTCGGTCGGCCAAGGGCGCCGCGAAAATGCTGATCGGCGGATGGACTGTGAACGGGTCTCTGGCTTGGCAGACTGGGCTTCCGTTTACGGTGACCGACCAGACTGCGGTCAGCGGCATCATCGGCGTCGGCGGCAACGCGGAACGCCCGAACCTCGTCGGTAACACCGGTTTGCGTGTCGCCAACCCGACGGTGGGCATCACCGGCCAGTTCCTCAACCC
>VFZU01000063.1 GCA_016870995.1 Acidobacteriota bacterium | reverse complement strand
GAGCCAGACCCCAGGTCTTTGAAAACTTCGGGCCGGAAATCACCAACAGGGGCAACCTTGGGGGAAGCCCCTGTTCGTAAGTGTGCGGAAACAAACAAAAGTCGATTTTTACGTTTTTTCAGAAGTCCGGAGCTTCGCCACACCTTCGCTGTTCCGGGCCAAAGTGGGGAGTGCGGAGAGCTGGTGAGAAATCCGGGCTAGAGAAAAGAACTACTCGCCGACAACCGGGTTGTGCAACTGACCCAGGCCTTCGACTTCGACGATGCAATGGTCGCCCGGCTTCAACAGCACCTGCGGCTTGCGGGCAAAGCCCACGCCGGGAGGCGTGCCCGTCGAGACCACATCGCCCGGCTCGAGCGTGAACACCTTCGAGAGGAACTCCAGCAGTTGCGGGATGTTGAAAATCAGCTCTTTCGTCGAGCTGTTCTGCATCACTTCACCGTTTAAAGTTAGCTTCACGTTCAGATTGTGCGGATCGGGTACCTCATCGGCGGTGACGAGGTAAGGGCCCATCGGCGCAAACGTGTCGAAGGTCTTACCCATCAGCCACTGCGTCGTCCCCTTCAACTGGATATCGCGGGCGCTGACGTCGTTGACGTTGGTATAGCCAAACACGTACTCACGCCAGTCCTCTCCCTTGATGTGCTTGCCCTTCTTACCGATCACAAAGGCAAATTCGGCTTCGTAGTCGGGCGCTTCGCTCATCTTCGGCAGGACAATCTTGTCCATCGGGCCGATCACGGCGTTCGGGAACTTGTTGAAAACGGTCGGAATCTCGGGGATCGCCATGCCCGATTCAATGGCGTGGTCCCGATAGTTCAAGCCGATGCAGATGAATTTCGGCGGACGGTGAATTGGCGCGAGAATCCGCACTGTGTCCAACGCGACGCGAGCCGTCGCCTTGGCAGCAAACGCCTTGACTGCCTCAAGCGCGCTCGATCCACCTTGAATAATTGAATAAATGCACGAGAATCCCGCTCCGGTCAGCGGAATGATCTCCTTGTCTCCAGCCGCCAGAACGCCCGCTTCAGGAGGGCCGCCGGCTCGCTCAAACATGAGAAGTTTCATATCCGATGAGGCTATCACGCCATTGCCCTATCGCCACGCAAAAAATATCCGATCAAAAAAAGACACGTGGGGGGCTTATCTTTCACAACTGTGTTGATTAAAATACATCGATAAGATACTGACGGCGTCTCCCAAGAACGCCAAAGGCATTTCACATAGGGGAGTAGTTCGATGAAGTACTTTCGATCGAACGCTTTTGTGGCAGGATCCGTAGCCTGCCTGCTCATTCCGCTTTCGCTCGCGAGTCAGGGCTTCCTGGCCGGGGGCAAAGCTCCGCGCATGTTCGGCACGGATATAGCGGTTCTTGAATCGGGCGAAGAACGCCAGGACCTTCCTTGCAAAGTGGAAGACACCAAAGCGGTTCTCGGCTTCGATCTCCGCTTTCACGCGGGCTTTGAAGTCTCCGTCCCGATGCGCGAACTTGCCGGCGGGGAAAATCTTCTCACCATCGTTTTCCGCGTCCGCCCAGAAGGAAAACCAGAGGCCGACCGTTACTTCATCCAGCGCGTCAAGGTTCCAGAACTCGAAGAAGATGCCAAAGGCGAAGCCTACCTCAACGGAGGATTCGACATGGGCGAGGGCAAATACACCGTCGAATGGCTGATGCGGGACCGCGCCGAACGGGTTTGCTCCCATACCTGGAAGGTGGAGGCTGTCCTCCCCCCCAAAGACAAGAAAATCGAGCTGAACGAGCCCGCCGACACTGTCGAACCCAGCCATCCCGAACAATTTGAAGAAGAACCCCCTGTGGCTCGCGGCGCGGGCGAATCCTCGCTCAATGTCAAAGTTCTCATCAATTTCGCCCCGCAGCGCGCCCGCTCTGCAACCTTGCAGCCTGTGGACACGTCGGCACTAGTGAGCATCCTGCGCACGATCTCCCGAGATCCGCGCATTGGAAAGTTCTCCCTTGTCGCCTTCAACATGCAGGACCAGAAAGTTCTATATAAACAACAAAATGCCGATCGAATCGACTTTCCCAAGATCGGCGAGGCCCTGCGCGAGTTGAAGCTTGGCACCGTCGACCTGAAGAAACTTGCCGTCAAGAATTCTGAAACCGAGTTTTTGAGCGAACTGCTCCAAAAAGAATTGACTGGCTCGGAACCAACCGACGCCCTGATTTTCGCCGGCCCCAAGGTGCTGCTGGATCAAAACGTCCCGCAGGAAGCCCTGAAAACCGTCGGCGCACTCGACTACCCTGTGTTTTACCTGAACTACAACCTCTACCCGCAGCAGATCCCCTGGCGTGACTCGATCGGCCACGCGGTGAAGCATTTCCGCGGCGTTGAGTACACCATCACCCACCCGCGCGACCTTTGGTTCGCCGTCAGCGAGATGGTTCAGAAAATCGATAAATCCCGTCAAACCAAGCGAGCAGGAGTAACACCCGCCAAATGAGAGTTATCGCCTTGCTGGCCCTCGCCAGCGCCGCGTCCTGGGCCCAAAAGCCTGAATTTCACCCGAACCAATTGGCCCCCTACGTGCCCAGCCCCATGCTGATCGTCGACCGCATGCTTGAGGCAGCCAAGATCAAACCTGGGGAAAAACTCTATGATCTCGGTAGCGGTGACGGTCGTGTCGTCATCGCCGCAGCGCAGAAGTACGATGCCAAAGCCGTTGGCATCGAATTGTCCCAACGCCTGGTGCGCACCAGCCAGGAAGAAATCAAACGCCTCGGCATCACTGAAAAGGCAAGCATCGTTCACGGCGACGTCTTCGACGCCGACTTGAGCGACGCTGACGTCGTGATCCTTTACCTCATGCGCGACAGTAACAACACCCTCAAGCCCAAACTGGAGAAATCTCTCAAGACAGGCGCCCGCGTCGTCTCTCATGACTATGAGATCGAAGGCTGGAAGCCAAACGCCGAAGAGAAGGTAGACGCCTACAAACGAGGCCACAAAATCTTCGTCTACCGCATGCCGCCCCAAAAGTAGCTGTAACCTGAAGGGATGTCCGAGTTTGACGTCGTTGGCATTGGCCTCAATGCCACCGACACCCTGATCATCGTCCCCCACTTTCCTTCCTACGCCGGCAAAGGCCCCTTCACTCAGGAAATCCTGAGTCCTGGCGGCCAGGTTGCCAGCGCCATGGTGACCTGCGCGAATCTTGGCCTCCGCACCAAATACATTGGCACCATCGGAGACGATGAGCGCGGCCAGGTGCAGATGCGCAGCCTCCTCGGCTCCGGCATCAATCTCGATCACGTCCAGCAACGCGCCGGTTGCGCCAACCAGTCAGCCTACATCGTCATCGACCAGTCCACCGGCGAGCGCACCGTCTTCTGGCAGCGCCCCGATTGCCTGCGCCTCTCTCCAGAAGAGATTCTGCCCGAGATGATCACCAGCTCTCGCTTGCTGCATATCGATGGCCACGACACGCCCGCCATGGAGAAAGCCGCCCGCATCGCCCGCGAGAACGGCATCCCGGTCACCGTCGACGTCGACACCATCTACAAAGGCTTCGAGCGCGTCCTGCCCTATGTTGACTACCTGATCGCCTCAAGCGAGTTCCCCATCCAGTGGACCCACCAATCTGACCCTCTCAAGGCTCTCGAGCTCATCCAGGAGGAATACAAGATCAAGTGCGCCGCCATGACACTCGGTGCTCATGGGGCACTGGCTCGCATCGACGGCAAATTCCACTACAGCCCGGCGTTCGTCGTCAACTGCGTCGACACCACCGGGGCCGGCGACGTCTTCCACGGCGGATTTTGTTACGGCGTTCTCGCCGGTTGGGACATCCAGAAGCTACTGGATTTCGCAAACGCCATGGCCGCTCTCAACTGCACCGCCATCGGCGCGCGTGGCGGCATCGCCACCCTCGATAAAGCGGAACGGTTGATGACCAAAACCGACCGGCGCATCATGGAAGAGATCCAAAGGAGAGTCTGACCCCGTGTTCCCCTTGCGGGATTCCGAGCAGAGCCAAAGCCGGCCCTACATCACGATGATTCTCATCGCGATCAATCTGCTTGTCTTCGCCTACCAGCTCTCGCTCGATGGCTTCTCGCTCAACCATTTCTTTGAGACCTGGGGAACCGTCCCCGGCCGTCTTGAACCCATCACCCTCTTGACGGCCATGTTTCTCCACGGCGGCTGGATGCACCTGCTCGGCAACGTCTGGTTTCTTTGGGTCTTCGGCGACAACATCGAAGACATCCTGGGCCGCGCGAACTTCCTCACGTTTTATCTGCTCTCTGGGCTGGGCGGTGGCCTGGCCCATGTCGCGTTCAACTCCGGCTCGATGATCCCCGCCATCGGAGCCAGCGGTGCAATCTCGGGTGTCATGGGTGCCTATCTCATGCGCTTCCCCAAATCCCGCATCCAGACGCTGCTTTTCTTTTTCGTCTTCGCCACCACTATCGAAGTTCAGGCCAGCCTCATGATTGGCTATTGGTTCGTGGTGCAGCTCTTCAGCGGCTTCGGCCAGCTCGCCTCAAGCTCGGCAACCGGCGGCGGCACCGCCTGGTTCGCGCACATAGGCGGCTTTGTGGCCGGCCTCGCTTTGATTCGAATTCTTCCCCAGCGCCCCGCCTGGCGCATCAGACAGGAGTACCGATGGTAATGACCAGACTCGCCAGCCACTATTTGGACAACCTCCCCGAGGTCGATGTCGCTTTTATGCTGGCCCATCCCGGAGAAGCCGAGATCCTCTGCGGCGGCGCAATCGCCAAGCTCACCGCCACCGGTAAGCGGGTCGCGATTCTCGACCTCACCGCTGGTGAAGCCGGCACGTATACCCACGGAGATAAGAAGCTCGACGAAGGCGACGCAGCCGCAGCCATCCTCGGCGTCACCTGGCGCGGATCGATGAAGCTTCCCGACGCCCGCCTGGAAGACACCATCATGTCCCGCATGACCGTCACCGGCGAAATCAAGCGTCTGCGCCCTCACGTGGTCGTCGCGATGCACCCCGCCGATCGCCATCCCGATTCGCTCGCCGCGAGCCTTCTGGTCGAAAACGCCGCGTATCTCGCCGGCCTGAGCCGCCTGGATAACTATCTCGCGCCCCACCCCAGTGCAAAGGTGGTCTTCGCCAGCGGCAGTGTCGACGCCGCACCTTCCTTTATTGTTGACATCTCGAAATCGTTCGACAAAAAGCTCGAAGCCATCCGCGCCTACACAACCTTATTCGCCGACTCAGCCGAGGCCCTCGATCGCATCGAGCGCGAAGCCCGCCGCTTTGGCTCGCTCATCGGCGTCCGTTACGGCGAACCGTTCACCCAACGGCAGCCACTCGAGGCCAACCTCTTGTGACCCAATCTGACGAATACTGGATGCGCCGCGCCCTCGACATCGCCCGGCAAGGCGAGCTGTCGGGAGAAGTCCCCGTCGGCGCGGTGATCGTCGGCAAAGATGGTCAGCTCCTCGCTGAAGCCGCCAACGCTCCGATCCGGCTCAACGATCCGACCGCCCACGCCGAAATTCTCGCCCTCCGCCAGGCCGCATCAAACGCCAACTCCTACCGGCTCGATGGGGCCACTCTCTATTGCACCCTCGAACCCTGCCCCATGTGCGCCGGGGCCCTCGTCCATTCCCGCATCTCCCGGCTCGTTTTCGGTGCCCGCGACCTCCGCTTTGGCGGCGTCCGCAGCAAGTTTCAAATCGCCGATTCGCACCTGCTCAACCATTCTGTCGTCGTTGAGGAGGGACTTCTCGGGGCAGAATGCACGGAAATCCTGGTGGAGTTTTTCAAAATGCGGCGCTAGGTGTATACTATCGTTGAGAGTTCTTTTAGCTATAAGTGGGCGCAAGCCCACTTTTTTATTGGCTCTGCTGGAAGAACATATACCAATGAAATCAACAACTTTGGAGCAAACCCGGGAAATTGTCGAGCAGATCGTAACCTCTGCCGGCCTCGAGTTGGTCGATGCCCTACTCCTCGGCGGCGGCGTCCATCGTGTATTTCGCCTTTTCATCGATAGCCCGACCGGGGTCACTCATGACGATTGCGAAAAGATTTCCCGTCTCGTCAGCGAAATGCTTGACGAAAAAGACCTGATTGCTGGTGGTGCCTACACCCTTGAGGTTTCCAGCCCCGGCGTCGACCGCCCGCTCGTCAAGCCGGCCGACTACCAGCGCTTCCTCGGCAGCAAGGTCAAAATCGAACTCAAGGAACCAATTGAAAAGAGCCGCCGCTTTACCGGCCGGCTCGCCGCCTTCGATGGCGAGCGCATCAAGCTCGAAATCGACGCGGACAAGACGATGGACGTCCCGCTCGGCGCCATCAACAAAGCCAATCTGAAGTACGAGTGGTAATCCGACAAGTGACTGAGGTGAATTAACGTGGGCTCGATCTATCAATCCATTGAAATGCTGGCCAAAGAAAAAGGCATCGAGGCGCAGATTATTTTTGACGCCGTCAAGGACGCCATCATCCTCGCTGCCCGCAAGCAATTCAAGAATGTCGGAGAAATGGCCGCCGAAGTGGATCCCAAGAAAGGCATCCAGGTTTTCGCCCTGCGCAAGATCGTCGAAACCGTCGCCGACCCCCTCAACGAATGGACCATTGAGGAAGCCAAAAAGAACAAGATCCCCTCGCCTTCCCTCAGCGACGAAATCCGCCAGGAACTCTCGATGGACGCTCTTGGCCGCATCTCGGCTCAGATCGCCAAACAGGTCATCCTGCAGAAGGTCCGCGAAGCCGAACGCGAAAACGTCTACGGCGAATTTGCCGGCCGCGTCGGCGAACTCGTCAACTGCGTCATTAAGCGCGTTGAAACTCGCGACCTCGTCGTCGACCTCGGCAAAACCGAAGCGCGCCTGCCCGCCAAAGAACAGTCCAAGCTTGAGAGCTTCTCGATCGGCGACCGCGTTCGCGTCGTGATCAAGGCCGTCGAAAAGACTGGCAAGAACGCGGGCGTTGTGGTTTCGCGCACCGCCGGCGAATTGGTCATGCGTCTGTTCGAGCAGGAAGTCCCGGAAATTTACGACAACACCGTTGTGATCAAGAGCTGCGCACGCGAAGCCGGCGAGCGCACCAAGATCGCCGTCTCCAGCCGCGACCGCGATGTCGACAGCGTCGGCGCTTGCGTCGGCATGAAGGGCATGCGCGTGCAAAGCATCATCCGCGAATTGCGCGGAGAAAAAATCGACATCATCGAGTTCTCTGAGAATCCTGTCGAGTTTGCCACCCACGCCTTGAGCCCGGCCAAGATCGCCCGCGTCACCGTGCTGAACGCCGAAGAGAAGCACATGGAAGTGATCGTCGACGATACCCAGCTCTCGCTCGCCATCGGCAAGCGCGGACAAAACGTACGCCTCGCCGCCAAGCTACTGGGCTGGAAGATCGACATCAAGAGTGAAGAGGAGAAGCGTCAGGAAGTGGAGAGCCAGATGGCTGGCATCCTTCCTGCAGGCACACCGATCGGCGTGCTGGCCGATTATGGCTTGCCCGAGAATTTGATTGATTCCCTCGTTTCAGCCGAAGTCGGCACCGTCGAGAAGCTCGGCTCGCTCACCCCAGAAGAGCTCGAGCAACTTCCCGGCGTTGGCGAGGAGTCGATCCAGTCGCTTTACAACGCAATCAATGGATTCTATGCGCAGTTTGAAGCACAGCCTGAGGCCGAAGTTACAGCCGAGGCCGCTGCTGAAGCAACTGCCGAGCCAGTAGCTGAGCAAGTCGCCGATCAAGTCGCCGAGTCGGCTGAAGGTACTGCGACTGAAGCTGTCGCCGAAGCCGATGCGCCTGCCGAATCAACCCCGGAGCCTGAAGCCGGGCAAGCCGATTCGGATAAGCTGTAGGGATTTGTTACGATAAGAAGGTTCTGCCTCATCCTTTGGAATCTTCGACCGTTGGCACGACTGGCAACCGTATTACGGCTGAACGCAATCAATTTGATTGATTGAGAGCGGGAAGCCATGGAGTAAGAAGGACATTCCGAGGAGAAGGATTCGACCTAGCGTCAACATATGATTCGTATTAACGAGCTGGCCAGGGAGCTGGAAGTAAAGCCGAAGACCATCCTGGACCTGCTTCCTGATCTGGGAGTTTCGGAAAAAAAGACGCATTCGAGTTCTATCGAAGCGGACGTGGCGGAAGTGATCAAGCAGAAGTTGCTTGGCGAACGCTCCACTGGCTTGTTTCGCACAAGCCGCAGTGCGTCGTCTCAATCCTCCGGGTTAGAGGGGCATCAAGAGGATTCACCCATAGAGGACGAAGAGCACGACGAGCCCGCGTCTCAGCCTGAGGCAAAGTCGCACGAGCCCGCCGCCCCAGTGGCTGCGGCTCCTGCTGCGCCCGCTGCATCCGCGCCCGTTACTTCGGCAACCCCGTCTACCGCTCCTCAAGCCGCGGCGCCTCAACCCGCTTCCGCCGCACCTGAGGCCCCCAAGCCGCTCACTCCGCCTCTGCGCGCTCCGCTAATGCCTCCGCTGGCTTCCGGCGGTCCGCGCTCCGCGCGCACTTTGCCCTTGCGTCCACCCGTTGGCGCACAAGCGACCCCAGCACCCAAGCCCGCTGTGACTCCGGCCGCACAAACCACGCCGAGTGCTCCCGCGGCAACCAGTGCTCTTTCGGCACCGAGTGCACCTGCGGCACCCCAGACACCGCAACCGCAGTCACCGAACGTTCAGGTCGCTCCCGGCACCCCGCTGGCAGCTCCCGCACGTCCCGCTGCACCTGCTCCGCGCCCCATGCCGCCATCGGCACAAATCGCTCCCGGCACTCCGCTGCGTCCCGCTCCAGCCGCACAAGCTGGTCCGGCTTCAGCAGCGCCTTCGGCTCCCGGCCGCGGCATGCCCCTGGCACCGCGCCCCGGTCAGATTATTCCTCCGGCACCCCACGTCGCCTCGCCGGCTGGCTCTGGTGCGCCTTCTGCACAAATCGCGCCCGGTAGCCCGGCCTCCACTGGAGCACCCGGCATGCCGATGCCCAAGCCGCAAGCGAATCAACCTTTGGCCGGCCCTCGGGCAGGCTTTACACCTGGCGCCCCGCAGCAACCGCAGCGGCCTCAGCCTTCCAACCGTCCTCCGATGCAGAGCGGCCCCGGTGCCCCCCCAAGGCCGCAAAGCACGCGGCCTGTGGTTCCTGCGGATCCGAAGCTCGCTGAGCGGATTGCGCAATCTCAGGCTCGCCAGCAACAACAGCCACAAATGGGTGCCCGCCCCGGCGCGCCCCTTCGTCCCCCCGGCCCGGCGATGCCCGGCCGCCCGCAACCCCCACGCGCCATGCCAGGCGCTGCTCAATCCCGTGGCCCCGGACAGGGCTATGGTGGGCAGGGTGGTGGTTACGGTCAGGGACGTCCCCCGATGCGGACCGGCAAGCATCCCACTTCGCCGACACCTCTCCGGCCCGAAGCCGCCGTGCTCCCCACCACTGAGCCCGGCCGCCGTCACGCCACCAAGCCGACGAAGTCGAAAGAACAGATTCGCCGCGAGAAAGAGCTCGAACAAGAAGGTAAGCTTCTCTTCGCGCAACGCAAGCGTGAAGAAGAAGTGTCCATGGCCGCCAACAAGGAGATCACCATCTCCGAAGGCATCACCGTCAAGGAACTCTCCGAAAAGCTCGGCATTCGCACCAATCTCGTCATCAAGAAGCTGGTGGAAAAGAAGATCTTCGCCACCATCAATCAGCCACTCGATCTCAAAATGGCTGAAGAGCTGGCCGCCAACTTCGGCGCCACCGCCACCCAGATGAGCTTCGAGGAAGAATCCAGTTGGGACATTGAACTCAACGAAGATTCCGGCGATGTGGTCCGTCGCGCTCCGGTCGTCACCGTCATGGGTCACGTCGACCACGGTAAAACCTCATTGCTCGACGCCATCCGCAGCGCCAACGTCGCCAGCGGCGAAGCCGGCGGCATCACCCAGCACATTGGTGCTTACGCCGTCACCCACAACGATCGCAAGATCGTCTTCATCGATACCCCGGGCCACGAAGCGTTTACCCGCATGCGTGCCCGCGGTGCCAAGGTCACTGACATTGTGATCCTTTGCGTCGCCGCCGACGACGGCGTCATGCCGCAAACGATCGAAGCCATCGACCACGCCAAGGCCGCCGGCGTCCCGATCATTGTTGCCATCAACAAGATCGACAAGCCTGACGCTCAGATCGATCGCATCAAGCAACAGCTCAACGATAAGGGCTTGCTCGCCGAAGACTGGGGCGGCGACACCGTCATGGTCCCTGTTTCGGCCAAGCAGCGCCTCAACATCGACCTGTTGCTCGAAATGATCCTGCTCAGTGCGGACATCAACGAAGCCAAGCTCCGCGCCAACCCGACACGGCCCGCCATCGCTACCGTGCTCGAAGCGCAGCTCGACAAAGGCCGTGGCTCTGTGGCCACCGTACTTGTTCGCAACGGCACATTGCGTGTCGGCGACTTCTTCATCTGCGGTTCCGTCTTCGGCAAGGTTCGCGCCTTGTTCGATGACCTCGGCCGCCCTGTGCGAGAAGCCGAACCCGCTTCGCCCGTCGAAGTCCTCGGTCTCGAAGAACTGCCTGAAGTCGGCGACACCTTCCAGGTTGTTACCGACACGGCCAAGGCCAAGCAGATCGTGCTTTATCGCGAAGCCAAGGCGCGCGAAATCGCCATGGCCCGCACGCGCATCAGCCTCGACCAGCTCCACCAGCAACTCAAGGAAGGCGAGATCAAAGATCTCAACCTCATCCTCAAGTCCGATGTGGGCGGTTCGGCCGAAGTGCTTGCCGAAACCCTGCTCAAGCTCTCCAACGACAAGGTCCGCATTCGTGTCTTGCATACGGGTGTCGGCGCCATCACCGAAACCGACGTGCTGCTCGCCTCAGCATCGAACGCCATCATCATTGGCTTCAATGTCCGGCCCGATCGCAGCGCCACGCAAACGGCCGAAGCCGAAAAGGTCGATATCCGCACGCACTCGATCATCTACGAGGTGGTCGACGAAATGCGCAAAGCCATGGCTGGCCTTCTCGATCCGGTCTACAAAGAGGTCTTCCAGGGCCGCGCCGAAGTTCGCGATGTCTTCCGCATCACCAAGGTCGGCACCGTCGCCGGTTGTTATGTCACAGAAGGTTCCTTCTCTCGCGACAGCCTGGTGCGCCTGATGCGCGAAGGTGAAGTCGTCCACACCGGCAAGCTCGATACGCTCAAGCGCTTCAAAGACGATGTTTCCAGCGTCAAGATGGGCTTCGAGTGCGGCATGGCCATCGCTAACTACCAGGACATCCGCGTCGGGGATCAACTCGAGGCGTTCAAGAACGAACGTGTCGCCCCCGAGCAACTAATGAACTAGCCGCGAGGCCAGAGCGATGCCAGCCATCGGCGTTCTCACCCTCGAGCTACACATCCTCGATGCCCAGTCGCTCAAAGACAAGCGCCACTGGGTTACAGGACTGAAAGAGCGACTCCGCAACCGTCACAATGTGGCTGTTGCGGAGATTGATTTTCAGGACGTATGGAAGCGCGGATTGGTCACGGCGGTGACTGTCAGTTCGAGTCGCGCACATTGCGAGCAGATGCTGGAGGCTGTCGAACGTTCCGCAGCGGATTTTCTCGGCCCCATCCTGGTCGATGCCATCTACGAATATCTTTAAAGGCACCCACCAAAATGCAAGCCCCCCACAGATGCCGTTGATTGGCACTTGCGGAGGGCTCTCTCTCAAGGGAACGTCCGTTAGAATTCTTCGAAGCTATCGTCCATCGGGAATGGATCCTTCTTCTCCAATACCGCTGCCGGGGTTGAGATGCTGGATTTGTGAACCGACACCGGCTTACTCCCCTTCATTGCCTTCGGCCGGTCAGCGACGCTGGTCGAACCTGCTGAGCTGTTGTTGACCCTCGCTGCGGCAGGCTTGTCATGGCTTCGGCGCGACCCGAATGAAATCGACGTGTTCTGGCCAACCAGTTGCTCCAGTGCGTCCACGGTGCGGCCCACTGTCCAGGCATGCTTGCGCAACTCTTCGCCCGCCGCAGCCCCTTCCTCAGCGTTGGCCGCGATTTGTTGGGTCACCCGCTCCATCTGGCTGACGGCTTTGGCAATCTGTTCGATACCGCGTTCCTGCTCCTCGCTGCCAAGACGGACTTCCTGCACGAGACTTCCAACTGCCTTGACCAAAGCACTCACGTTCGCGCTCGCCTTGGCCACTTCATCGAGCTTCATCTTGCCGCTGGTCGCGCTCTGGATCGATTCCTCAATCAATTGTGTCGTGTCCTTGGCGGCTTGCGCGGAACGTTGCGCCAGATTTCGCACTTCATCGGCCACCACGGCAAATCCCATGCCGGCTTCTCCTGCCCGCGCGGCTTCGACCGCAGCGTTCAAGGCAAGGATGTTCGTCTGGAACGCAATCTCATCAATCACCTTGATGATCTTCGAGATCTTGCCGGAGGAAGTACTGATCTCGTTCATGCTGTTCACCATCTCGGCCAGCGCACGGTTGGACTCTTCCACCTTCTGCGACGCTTCTTGCATCCGCGATGCGGCCTGCTTCGAATTGTCCGCGTTGCTGCGGGTCATTGAATGGATTTCCTCAGTAGAGGCCGATGTCTCCTCGAGCGATGCGGCCTGGTCAGAGGCCGACTTCGAAAGCGACATGCTATAGCTGCCTACTTCCTGCGAAGTGTTGCTCAACTGAGACGCGCTATTGCTCAGCTCAGCCACCGTTTCCCGCAAGGTCGTCGTAAGCTTGCGCACCGTCAGAAAGACGGCCGCGCCAACTCCGAAAGCAACGAGATTCAAAATCAGAATGATCCAGAATCCAGCGGTACTGGTCGAAGCAGCACTTCGAGCCAGTTGGTCCAGTTGAGCAGATTGAAACTCCGCCAGCTTCTTGGCCGATTCGCTCAAGCCAGATAATTGCGGCAACAGACGTTCGTTCAACAGCGCGATGGCTTGATCCATCTTCTGCTGCTCCATCAGCTGCCGCAATTCGTTGTGCATCTGCCTGGAAGTTTCAAAAGTGGATTGCAGGGTGGCGACTTCTCCAGCCGCCGCTGTGTTCTTCACGCCAACTGCGTACTCCGCCGACAGCTTTGAAAACCTCTCCTGCGCCTGCCCGAAACGGCTTCGCATCGCATCAGCCTGCTGCGTCTGCTGTAACATCATCGAGAATGCCAGCCCGCGCTCGGCAGCCACCATCTCAGTCGCCTCTTGTCCGATCTCACCGGCCACGTCCCGCATGCGGGCCTTTACCGTGATCGCTTCATTCAGCGTATCCCCTAGCCGGTAGTTCACGATCGTTGCTCCGCCGCCGACGACGAGTGCCAGAGCGATCAGCAGTCCAACGCTGCCCATCAGTTGCTTGCTCGCGCTTGTTTGCATATCCTCTTACACAACCTCCGTGTCGTCTTCAAAACTCACCCGCGAACGGGTTTACTGCTTGAAGGTAAAGCGCAAAGTCGCTACAGCAGCCGCTGCCTTGCCATCTTCGGTGAAGGGGCTGAACTTCCATTTCTTCATCGCCTTCACCACTGGCGCAGACAGCATCGGGTTTCCCGTAAGTACCTTTACGTCAGCCACCTCGCCACCTTCCGAAATCTTCACTTCCACTTCAACGTCTCCCTGAATCCGCATCTGGCGCGCCATCGGGCTGTATTCCGGGTTCGTCCTTTTCACAGCGTTCTTCACAGCGTCCGCATGACTCACCTTCATGTCGGCGGCCAGCGGTAGAGCAAGCAATCCAATCGTCAAAGCAGTCTTTGTTAAATTCATCAATTCCTCTCTTCTCTCTCCCTTCCGGGGTTCAATTCACGTATCGGAAGGACGGAATCGGTTTTTAGTGAAAACTATTTAGTGGTTGGAAGCGTTTTGATAGGGCACGCCCACGCCCTGCGGCTTTCGCTGGGGCCGCCTTAATCCCTGTTCGATCGAGCTGGCAATCCGGCCCAACGCATGGATCTCATCCACCCCTCCCGCCTTTACCGCCTCGCGCGGCATCCCATACACCACACAACTGGCTTCGTCCTGTGCGATCGTCCATCCGCCCGCGTCATGGATTCTCTTCATCCCCTGGGCTCCATCGCTCCCCATTCCCGTCAGGATCGCCGCCACAGAGTCTGCCCCGGCTACCTGCGCCACCGAACTGAACAACACATCCACGCTCGGTCGCTGGTAGCAAACCAACGGGCCCTCCTTCACGGCAACACAATACTGGCCGCCACGCTTCTGCAAGAGCATATGGAAATTCCCTGGCGCAATCAGCACCAGACCCGGCTTCACCACATCTCCGTCCACCGCCTCACGCACTTCCATCGCCAATACCTGGTTGAGCCGTTGGGCAAAAGCACGACTAAAGCCTGCGGGAATGTGTTGCGCAATGAGAATGGGCGGACAATCCGCCCCAAATCCATTCAAGACGACCTCGACAGCCTGCGTACCGCCGGTCGAGGATCCGATCGCAACAAGGTGACGGTGCACGGGCATCGTCACGTGTTCCTTGACAGGTCCCTCGCCAGCCACGGCCACCCTGCGCTTCACATTCGAATCCGCCGCCATGCGCACCTTCGCCGCGAGTTGCGCCGCCAACTCACCTACGGAATATGGGCCGTGCGGCTTGCACAACACTTCGACAGCACCCAGGCGCAACGCCTCCACTGTCGCCGCGCATCCAGCTACGCCCAGCGAGCCGATAATGATCACCGGCATCGGTTGATAGTGCATGACGCGTTTCAGAAAGCTCAGCCCGTTCATCCGCGGCATTTCAATGTCAAGCGTCAATACGTCCGGCGACAATTCGAGGATCTTGTCCCGCGCCACAAATGGGTCTGGCGCGGTCCCAACCACTTCGATGTCCGGCTGCCCCGTCAAGGCATCCGTCAATAAACGGCGCACCACGGCCGAATCGTCCACAATCAGGACGCGAATCGGTCTTGCGCGGCGTTCGGGTGCTAACGTCATTTAGGCCTGTTCCGCTCCCTCAAGGGAAAACGCCAATCGCAGCAGGCCCACTTCGAGCCGTAAGTTCTTCTCGATGTCCCCGCTCATTTCCACAAGGGCCGCAAGCGGCTGTGGGCTATCCAGACAAAAGATCGACTTCTTATCGAGATGGCTCAACATCGCCCCACACACCATATTGGTCAACCCGGCCATCACTGAACGGCAGTCTTCCTCCGGTCCGTCCTCTCCCGGCCCGCCAAAGAAACTGTTCGCCAGGCTCTCGGCCGCCTCCCGTTCGAGGGACAAGGCGAGCCTCCCGGCACATGCGCCATGAAACTCTAGCGCAGCGCCAATGCGCGAACCCGGCTCGGCGGGTTCCGGATCCAAAACCTCCCACTCGACACCAGTGAAAAACATCGTCTCGAGCACCTCGCTGGCAGCCGCTGTCCATTGCTCTTCCAGAGCCTGACGATCAAAAACTAAATTCATCGTCCCCTCCTTCAGCGTCCAGCCCGGCGCCCACCAGTGCTCCCTCCGGGCTCACGCCCAGCACGGTTTCAATTTCTTCTCTCAACCGTTCCGGGGCGAAAGGTTTAGTTGCATAACCTTGCGCCCCCAACTTCGCCAATCGGTCCATGCGCGACTCGGTGGCATCGGTGGAAATCACAATCAGCGGGATCGCTGCAAGGTGATCTCGCTGGCGCATCTCGGTTACCAACGTCTCGCCATCCATCTTCGGCATATTGATATCGGTCAAATCCATATCCACCCACTCGCCGTCCCGTTGCTCCAGCGCTTCCTCCCCATTGCCCGCTTCGAGGTAACGTCCCACCGTAAAGCCAGACACTTCGATCACACGCCGGATGAAGCGGCGCATCGCCGGAGAATCATCGACAACCATCAAATCGAACGCCATTAGAGTCGACTCCTTTTCGTTTGACGCCTCATGTTCGCTACGCGCACGCCCGTAGACCAATCTCGCGCGCCTCCTCTCCGGCCTCTTGCAACAACAACTTGCCAGTGCCCACCTCCAACCGCAGCGTGCGCGAGACATTCCCGCCCACTTCTTCGGCGTGGACCATCACACCGGCCTTCCAAAAAATCTTTTTCATCGCGAGGTAATTGCGCTTGCCGATGTTGAAAACCCCATCGCCATCGAGCACCTGCGCCCCTCCCGCCACACGCACCTGCAAGCGCTTCTTGTCGGCACCCAGTTGATAGGCACTCTTGAACAAGGTCGGAATTCCCGTATCAGCATAGAGAGCGGGATTCAGTTTCGCCTTTTGGGGATCGCTCTGCGACTCCGGCAACATGAAATGCAACAAACCTCCCACCCGCGCTACAGGGTCCCAGATCGCCACGCCGATGCAACTGCCGAGACCGTAAGTCACTAGCGTCTCCCCGGACTTGCCGGAAACTTTCAAGTCACCTACCCCTACCGCCAGCATTCGTACCTCTCAGTCCCATTGCCCATCTGAATCACGCTCTCTCCTCCAGTCGCCCGGCTTTTTTGTAGATTGCTACCTGCACGTGCTCGAGGGAATGCTGAATCCCGTTCAAGCTCTCCGAATGCCCCATGAACAGATATCCTCCCGGCTCCAGCTTCACCGTCATGGCCGCCACCACGCGCTCCTGCGTCGGCCGGTCGAAATAGATCATGATGTTCCGCAGAAAAATCAGGGGAAACGGTCCGTCGCCTGGCAACGGCTCCATCAGGTTGATCCTGACAAAATGCATCATGCGGCGGATCTCCGGCCGAAACCGGTAGTAGCCCACCTGCTCGCCCTTGCCGCGCAGCAGATAGCGGCTTTTCCAATCGTCCCTCAGGTTGCGAAACCGTTCCTCCGGATAGATCCCGGCCTCGGCGTTGCGCAACACCTTTGTCGAGATATCACTGGCGCGCACATGCGCCTGACGATAGGCGGCGTCCCCCAATTCCTCGACGAGTGTCACTGCGATCGAGTACGGCTCTTCGCCGCTCGAACTCGCCGCCGACCAGATGGTGAATTCCCGCCGGTTCCGTAGCGTTGGCAGGATCTTTTTGCGCAAGAATTCAAAGTGCGCCGGCTCGCGGAAAAAGCTCGTGAAGTTGGTAGTAAGCGCGTCGAGAATATCCAGTTCGAGGTCGCCGCCTCGATCTCGACGCGCCGCATCAAAGTAAGCCTCGGCGGATTCGTAGCCAAGCACACGCGACCGCTTCCACAAGCGCGCCGCAACCATCTCCTGCTTACCTTCCTGCAGTTCAATTCCTGCGGTCCGATAGGCAAAATCGCGCACTTCGGCGAACAACCGGGGACTCAACTTGGCCCCAGGCTGAATGGTCGTTGTGGTGGCGTTGCCGGCGATCAGCATGCGGTGAGCAGACTCTCCTTGATGATTTGCGCCTTCAAGCCGCGCTCGGTGTAAATCGCTTCGAGGTCCAAAATCAGACCCACACGCCCGTCACCCAAAATCGCGCCTCCTGCAATCCCGGTGGTGTTCTTCAGGCTCGATCCCAGGCTCTTGATCACCACCTCCTGCTTGCCGATAAACTCATCCACCATCAATACGAATCGCTTGCCTTCCGTCTCGGCGACAATCAGCAACGACTGCGAGGCATCCTCGTTGCGCGGCCTCACTCCCAACGAACGGTAAAGCCGGATCAGCGGTAACAACTGATTGCGAACCATCACCATCTCGCCGCGGCCCTGCACGGTCGAAACCTGTCCCTCGGCCGGCCGGAACATTTCATGCACCGAGAAAATCGGCAGAATGTAGCGCTCCCGTCCAACGCCCACAACAAGGCCTTCCACGATGGCCAGCGTCAGCGGCAACTTTAGGAAGAACGTCGTCCCTGCTCCCGGCGTCGATTGGATGTCGATCTTGCCTCGCAATTTCTGGATCTGTTTTTTGACAACATCCATACCTACGCCGCGGCCCGAGATATCGGTCACCTTTTCCGCGGTCGAGAACCCAGGCTCGAAGATCAGCTGAAAGATTTCACTGTCTGTCAAATGAACGGCTTCCCCAATCAATCCTCGCTCCCTTGCCTTAGCCAGAATCTTTTCTTTGTTCAACCCTCGCCCATCGTCGACAATTTCTATCTGAATGTGATCTGCCTGCCGGTAGGCCTTAAGCTGCACCCGGCCGGACTGCGGCTTTCCAGCCTTCACGCGATCGGCGGGCGCTTCGATGCCGTGATCAATCGAATTCCGCACCATATGCATGATCGGGTCGGTTAGCTCTTCGATAATCGTCTTGTCGAGCTGCGTGTCTTCACCCACCAGTTCGACCTCCGCCATCTTTCCGGCCTTGCGCGAGGTATCGCGCACCAGACGGTTCACGCGCTGAAACAGTGTCCCCACCGGGATCAGCCGAGTGGCCATTGCCACCTTTTGCACCTCTTCCGTCACTCGGCGCAGTTGATTCAGATTGCGCTGCAATCGGGTGTTCTTGGTCCCACTCAACTCAGGGTCCAATCGCACCATCGACTCGGCAATCACCATCTCGCCCACCATGTTGAGCAGATAGTCCAGCTTGGCGGTATCCACCCGAATTGCATGCGTGTCGGTCGCAACAGCCTTCTTGTTCTTGACGTCCGACGGCTCGCCTGGAGCCGCCGCTGTAACTTCTTCAACAACCTTCGGCACAGGTGTTTCCACGATGACTTCCGGCACTGTTGCTTCTCGAACCGGCTCCAGTGGAATCGCCGCTGAAAGCTTCGGCTCCTCAACCTTTGGAGCCGGAGCGGAGTGATCCCCAGCAATCACAGCCCTCACCCGCACCAGCAGCGCTTCCGGATCCAGCTCTTGCCCAGGATTCTGACCATGCAACATGGTCTCGATCCGCTCCACTTCCTTGCCCACAAAGTCTGAACTTTCCAGCGTTAAATCGATCAGATTCGGCGTCATCACCAACTGGCCCGTCCGTGCAAGATCCAGAATGGTTTCCACTTCGTGTGCCAGCGCCTGGATCTTGGCGAACTCAAGAAAACCCGCCAGCCCTTTGATCGTGTGAAAGCTGCGAAACACCGCATTCAATGTTTCGGGATTAGCCGGTTCTTTCTCAAGCACCAGCAACCCAGCTTCCACCGTCTGCAAATGCTCGCGGGCCTCAAGAATGAAGTCACCCACCAGTTCCGGATCTTGATTGAGCGCGCTCGACGTCGTTGCCGCAACAGCCACCTTGGCCGTCGGTTCATTCCCAGCGGGAGAACTGGCCTCGCTCGCGCCTAACATTTGCCGCAAACGATCAAGCCCACGCTCCATGCGCTGCCGGCTCGCCTCGTCCGCCCATTCCACACTCGCCCGCACCAGGGCAACTTGATGCAGTTCCACTGCCAAGGCGGTCGCCTCGGCCGGCAACATCGCATCGCTCAACAGCTTCAACGTCGAGATCGTCTCGGCGTTTTCCCCCAACATGAACTGTGTTGCTGCCTTCTCCAGCAGTGCTTCCACTTCAGACGGATTCATTCCTCGGTTTTCCTTCCGCACTGTTGCTTAACTTCCAATGGCAAATATCCACTCTGCCTAGCTCAGGATCTGGCCCAGATCCTTCAGATCCTGATGAGTCATGACATGATCGATGTCGAGCAAGATCTTCACTTTGCCCTTCACCTTGGCCATTCCCAGCAGCCCGGTCGTCGCCACCTCACCCCTAAAATCGGGAGTGTCCTCGATATCTGCCGGGCTCAGGTTCAGAACCTCGCTCACCCCATCCACCACAGCCCCAATCATCATGGCCCCGCCATCGCCTTCCACTTCGGTCACAATGATGCAGGTTCGCTGCGAATACTCCGCTTCAGGCATCCCGAACTTCAAACGCAGATCCACCACCGGAATCACCTTTCCCCGCAAATTGATCACGCCCTTGGTGTGCGGCGGCGTGTGCGGGACGGCGGTTATTTCCTGAATCCCCATGATTTCCCGCACCTTCAAGACCTGAATCCCAAACTCCTCCGGCCCCAGATGAAAGGCAAGGTACTTTCCTGAGCGCTCTTCTTTGGTGCGGGTCGGCGCAGCCAGTGCAGCGGTTGACATATTGAAGTTCCTTTTCTCCTCTAGATCCAAAGGCTGAGTCACAGCCATGGCTCGATGACAGCGCGATCACTGGTGGCAAGGATCCCGCTTCCTTTGCCTTATCGTGCTGCGGAGAAAAAGTCTTAGCGTTTCCCCAAACGCAAAAAAAGCGGCCCCCTTTGAGGGACCGCTTCTTTCAAAATTTTGGTGCGGAGAACAGGACTTGAACCTGCACGGTGTTACCCGCTAGCACCTCAAGCTAGTGCGTCTGCCAATTCCGCCATCTCCGCAGATTCCCTTAAGTCTACTACGATGGCCTGAGGCATGGCCATCCATCAAGGGTACTACTTCTTCGCTGGGGCCTGTGGAAGAGCATTCCCCTTGGAATCGACAGGAATCTCTTTGCCCACCTTCACCGGTACCGGCTGACCGTTCGCATTCTTCTCGGCGTCCTTCGGCAGTTCGATCTCAAACTTCTTTTGGACGTTACCCTTTTCGTCGACCAATTCAACAGCAGGCTGCTGCGAAGGCTTGGCCTGCTCCACCTGAGAAGCAGCCGGAGCGGGAACATTCGAACGCTCCAGCACACTGGCTCCACTCGAGGTGCCGCCACCCTTGGTTGCCAGGATCGCCAGCGTCAGGCTCGTCACCATAAAGAGGCCTGCCGCAGCCGTCGTCACCTTCGACAACACAGTTGCCGCCGCCCGCGGACCGAATGTAGTCTGTGACCCCATCCCGCCAAACGCGCCAGCCAAGTCGGCCGCCTTGCCGCTCTGCAGCAATACCACCCCAATCAGAATGAGGCAAACAATGATGTGAAGAATCGTGACTACGATGACCATAAAAATATCCCGGCCTGAAAGCACCGGCCACCTTTTTGAGTATACGACAACTCGAACGCATTTTTCGCAACCCGCATCCCCCTTCTCCCGCTTACAATGGAAGTTTCCCCGAATCTTTCCCCTCTCGAAGGAGATTTCATGGCCAAACGGCGTATCGGTATTCTTACGGGCGGCGGCGACGTCCCCGGCCTCAATTCAGTCATTAAGAGCGTCACCTACCGTGGCAACGAACTCGGCATCGAAGTCGTCGGCATCCGTCGCGGCTGGGAGGGCCTCACCCACCTCAACCTCGAAGATCCCGCCAGCCGGTCCCGGTACGTAATCGACCTCAACCGCGAGAACACCCGCACCATCGACCGCACCGGCGGCACCTTCCTGCACTCCTCCCGCACCAACCCCTCCAAGATGAAGAAGCTGCCTGCCTTCCTCGAAGGCACCACCTTCCCCTCGAGTGAGGTCACCAAGGACGGCGTCACCAACACCGTTTACGACATGAGCCCTCAGGTGCTCAAGAATCTCGAATCGCTCGGCCTCGATTACCTCGTCGCCATCGGCGGGGACGACACACTCAGCTACGCAGCCCGTCTCGATCAACTTGGCTACAAAGTCGTCGCCATCCCGAAAACGATGGACAACGACGTGCGCAACACCGAATACTGCATTGGCTTCTCCACCGCCATCAGCCGCGCCATGGACGCCATCCAGCGCCAGCGCACCACCGTCGGCTCTCACGAGCGCATCGGGGTCTTCCGCATCTTCGGTCGTGACGCCGGCTACACCGCCCTCTACACTTCCTACGTCACCAGCGTCCGCTGCGGCATCCCTGAATACAAATTCGACCTTGAAAAAATGGTCCAGCTCCTGATCGACGACAAGCGTCGCAACCCCAGCAACTACTCGCTCGTCATCCTGTCGGAAGGCGCCGAATGGCAGGGCTACCAGGTCGTCAGCTACGGTGAAGCCGACGCCTACGGCCACCGCAAAAAGCTCAATGTCGGTGAAGTCTTCGCCGACGAACTGAAGAAGCGCGCCAAAGAAGAAACCATCGTCAGCGACCTCACTTACGATCTCCGCTCCGGCGCACCAGACTTCGTCGACAAGATGGTCGCCACGACCTTTGGCAACATGGCGCTCGACAGCATCGTCCAGAACAAGTCGGGCCTGATGACTGCCATCGTCAACGGCTGCTACACCATGAGCCCAATCCCCGACCCCAAGCTCGGCCCCCGCAAGGTCGAACTCGGCTCCATGTACAACACCGAGCGCTACCGGCCCAACTATGCCGAAAAGCTCGGCCTGCCGATCTTCCTCACCAAGCCCTAAACAATAGTGCTGAACTGGCTCAAACAAAAGCTCACCGGCGGCCGCCCCACAGCGGCCGCCGTGCCTTTACAGCAGATCCGCCAAAGCTTCGAGCAAGCCGCTGCGGACGAAGAGCACTTCCCTTCCACCATTGATCCCCGCATCTTCCACGTCCAACTCATCCAGCGTCACTTCGGCGATATCAACAACAAATTCACCCTCGACGCCGGCTCCGGCAAAGGCCGCTTCGCCCGCGTCCTCCTCGATCAAAATCCACAGGCGAAAATCGTCACCCTCGACCTGGCCCTCGCCATGCTCCACCACGTCCAGGCGCCCCTCAAACCTGTCTGCGGCACTCTCACTCAATATCCCTTCCCAGACCACACCTTCGACTTCGTCTACGCCACCGAGAGCCTGGAGCACGCCGTCGATATCAACGCCGCCATCACCGAACTCACCCGCGTGCTCAAGCCCGGCGGCAAGCTCGTCATCATCGACAAGAACGCCGAGCACTGGGGCCGCTTCAAAACTCCCGCCTGGGAGCAATGGTTCCATCGCGACCAACTCACGAGCCTACTAAAGCAACATTGCCAAACCGTCGAAAGCGACTTCATCTCCTACTGGGAAGACGTCCCTCCCGACGGCCTATTCATCGCCTGGCGCGCCACTAAGTAATGCGCCGCGTCCGCCAGTACAACACCCAGAACACAACCGCGGCCACCCGCATCAACACCGCCATCCAGGGCAAATCGCGCACCAGCACAAACTGGAACTCACCCTTGCGATACATATGGCTCAACGGCATCAGCGAAAACAGAATCGCTCAGAACTGCATCCACTTCTGATACCGCAACGCCGCCTTCGCCTTCTCCATCGCAGAGAGAGCGTCATCCAGTTCCCGCCCCACCAGAGTTCGCGCTGAAACCTGTACGCCCGACACCTTCACCCGCTCCTTCAACTCAGGGTCCTGCGACAGATATTCCTCCACCAGTCGCCTGGAATCCGCACTCACTTCGCCCTCCTGATAGAGCGGCAGCAAATCCAAAATCACATCCTTCGTTACTTTCATACCAGTCTCCTGTTCAACCGTTCTTCTCTCAACTCAAGCAATCGCAGCCGCGCCCGAAAAATTCGCGATTTCACACTACCTACGCTCACGCCCAAAGCCACTGCAACTTCCTGGTGACTCATCTCCTCAAACACAGCCATCACCAACGCCGCACGGTCACCTTCAGCAATTTGCGCCAAATCGGCAAGCGTTTGATCCAGTTCCTGCCAGGCGGCAAAATCCTCATCGAGCCGTATGGCTGCCGCGCGCTCCTTCGACTCACTCGATTCAGGCCTCTTGCGTCGCATCGCATCCAAATACAGATTGCGCGCAATCACAAACAGATAAGTCTTTGCCGTTCGGATCTCTACTGGCACCGCCGCCGTCCAGGCCCGCACAAACGTGTTTGACGTCACGTCTTGCGCCAGCACCCAGTCACCGGACAAGTACAGAACAAATCGAAACACGTCCTCCGAGTAGCTTCGATAAAGCTCCTCAAAGACCTTGTCTGTCTGCACCGTTGTCATCGCTTGTCGTGGAGAGTACGAACCTGCCTAACTCTTGGTTACCTAAGTTTTGTTCTATGTCAAACTATGAGTGTTCTCACTCCGCGTCGGGAAGGAGCACATCTTGAAGTACCTGTTGTATTTGTTCGCCCTCCCCGCCTTCGCCCAATTCTCCGGCCTCACCACCACCCCCGACGGCTCCAGGCTCTACTTCGCATCCACTCTACGCCAGCGCAACACAGCCCAACCCCTCCACGGCAAAGTCTTCACGCTTGATGATCGAGAAATAAAACCTTCCCTCATCCTCGACCACCAATTGTCCAGCTACGCGAACATCACTGCCCCCTATCTCGACTCTACCGGCAACCTCGCAGGCCATAGCGCGAGCAACATTTGTCGAAACAACTTCTTAACTCCCTGCACATCAGTTGAAGCCAGCACTTGGCGGAATCTCCGGTTCCAAGGCACCCTCACCCTCAGCCCCAACCGCCGCTACGCACTAAACTCGGCCTCGGGCAGACACTCCGAATACACCTTCACGTTGCTCAATCTCGAAACCAACCAGCGCCTCGCCACCGCCACCAAGTCACCTGCCAGTCATCTTGTTACCAACGAAGGCGTTGTGTGGCGCAACCGCGGTGAGGGCATCGAACGCCTTACAACGGGAGCCACTACCTTCGAAACTGTCATTTCCATCGAGCAGGCCCGCTTCACGACAGGCATCGCCCACATCCCAAATACTTCCCGGATCCTCACCTGGAGTAACCAGGACTCCATTTCGCAACTCCTTCAATTCGACATGGTCACGAAATTGCGGACCTCGATCGGTCCGCCTCTCCCTCTCGCCTGCACCTCCATCGCCGCTGCCACAAACCAGACCTGGATCGCCACCTGCCAATCCGGCATCCACACACAACTCCTCCGCCTCGACTCGCCCCAATCGAATTGGCGCATCATCGCCCCCAAATTCAGAGAATTCACCCTGTCCGCAAGCGGCCGCATCCTCTGGTATCTCACCTCCGACAACGCCTTTCACAAAGTGGACCTCATCGAAGAAACCGACGAAACCCGCCTCCCGCCCATCGGCTCAATCGAATCCACCCAATCCATTGCCTCCCCAGGCAGCCTCTACTTCATCCAGGGCGAAGGTATCGAATCCGCCACGCTCCAAATGAGCACCTTAGGAGTCCCTCGAAGGCAACTCACACCAATCTCAAAGTCCCCAACACAACTCATCTACCTGATCCCGCCCGACATTCTGCCACCCTATTTCTTTCACACGCTGGAAATCCAAAACCTGCTTTCCCCCTTCTTCGAGTTCAGACAACCTCTGAGCACAGTCATCCAACCTGTAGGCCCCCTTTTCTTTGACATTTCGCAAGGGGCCTCAAATCCACGCCCCACTCAATTCGCCGCCCGTCCGCTCGCGGTTCATCAAGACTTCTCAAGCCTTGTCACCCGCGAAAATCCCGTCGGCCCCGGTGGAATCGTCCACCTCTACGCCCTCAACTTGGGTCCAGTCCCAGCAACTTTCTTCATCATTCCCCTCCCCCGGCTCAGCGTGGAGACAGCCACAATTCCTGACTTCACCTGCATCGGCAACAACCCAAATGATCCCCCAGTCCTTCTCTATGCGGGCCCCGCCCCCGGCATCATCGGCCTCCATCAAATCACCCTCCGCATGCCGCAAGGCCCTCCAAGCAACTCAAACGTGGGCCTCGTCTACAATGTCGCCTGCGGCTTCGCCTCCGCCTTCAACACGAGCGGCCTGATCCCCGCCCTCGAAGGAGCCAACCCATGAAATATTTGATCTTCCTCCTCGCCCTCCCCACCCTCGCCCAATTCTCCAGCCTCGCCACCACCCCCGACGGCTCAAAACTCTACTTCGTCTCCTCCCTCCGCCAGCGCAACACCAACCAACCCCTCCACGGCAAAGTCTTCTCGCTCGACGATCGCGAGATGAAGCCCGCGCTCATCCTGAATGAAATCAAGCTCGACGACCAATGGTCCAATTTTTACAACATCACCGCCCCCTATCTCGATTCAAACGGCAACCTCATCGGCTACAGTGCACTCCGCAAATGCTACAT
Organism: Acidobacteriota bacterium; assembly: GCA_016870995.1. GTDB lineage: Bacteria > Acidobacteriota > Terriglobia > Bryobacterales > Bryobacteraceae > Bryobacter. The sequence continues at coordinate 5,769 of VFZU01000063.1, read as the reverse complement.
CAGCTTCTTTCAAGCCTGCAAAGCCTTCGAGGGTAGTTCTTGGAGCAGCCTTCAATTCCAAGGCACACTCACCTTCAGCCCCAACCGCCGTTTCGCACTAAACGCGGTCTGGGGTGGCCTCTCCGACTACGGCTTCACCTTGCGCAATCTCGAAACCAGCCAGCGCCTCGCCACCGCTACTGCCGTCAACGGCGCTCATGCCGTTACCGACGAAGGCGTCGTCTGGCGCGTCGCAAGCAATGGACTCGAACGCCTCGCAGCCGGTGCCACCAGTTTTGAAACCTTCATTCCGAACGAACAGGCGCCATTCCTTTCAGGAGTGGCTCACATTCCCGGAACATCCAAAATCATGACTTGGCAACTAAAGAACCTCACTTGGCAGCTCATCGAAATCGACACTTCAACGAAGCAGCTGACCCCCATCAGTCGTCCCCTCTCATACACTTGCGACAAAATCGCCGCCGCTACCGGCTCGATCCGCGTCGCCTTGTGCCACAACGGAAAGACCACCGAACTCCTCCGCCTCGATTCCCCTACTTCAGACTGGCGTCCCATCGCCCGTTCCATCAACACTTTCACTATCGCCGCCAACGGCAACATCCTCTGGTATGCCGGCGGTGGCAACTCCATCCACAAAGTAAATCTCCTCGAAGAAACCGATCAAACCCGTCTTCCCCCAATGAGGTTGCCTGCCGTCACGCAACCCTTCGCTTCGCCGGGCAGTTTGTATTTCATCGAAGGCTCCGGCATCGGAAACTCGCTGGTCCGCCTCGTCTCCCCTAATTCTCCTTCCCGTCCACTCACCCCGTTGCTCCGCCAGCCAGACCGGCTTGTCTACCTCATCCCAACCGATCTCCCGCCTCCCATTGCCGACTACCGCCTCGAGATGGAAAACCCAGCTCCTTCTCTGTTTGATTACTCGGCTATTCTCGGCGCATTCGTCCTACCCACCGCGCCACTCTTCTTTGAAGCTGAACCCGAGCTGGGTGTCCTCCGCCCAGTCTCTGTCACCGCTTCGCCACTCGCCATTCAGCGGGATTTCTCCTCCACCGTCACCCGCGAGCGTCCGGCCCGCCCAGGCTCCATCGTCCATCTCTACGCTGTAAACCTGAGTCCCTCCGGCACACCCGACTTGCGTTGCATCGGCAGCTACTCTGAGAACTCACCGCTTCTCCTCTACGCAGGTCCAGCACCAGGCATCATGGGCATTTATCAGATCAGTGTGCAGCTCCCCTTGGCACCTCCAGACCCCGCAAACGGTGGTCCGATGTACCAACTGTCCTGCAACTATTCGAACGGCCCCACAACAACAGCCCTCATCCCCGCCGCCCCCTAGCCCGCCAAATCGAGCGCCAGCGGCAACTCCGTCTGCGCCTTCGCCCCCGGAAACAAAAACTGCAGCATATGCGGGCTCCGCCTCGCCCACGCCGCCTCATCGTGTGCCCCCTGCGGATCCTCGTAATAAAACAGATTGATCCCCGCCTTCCAGCCCTTCCTCACCAGCACATCCCTCAATAGCCGCACATCCCGCAAAGTCCCGCGCGGGTTCGAACCCTCATGGCATCCCACATCCAACCACACCTTTGCCCGCTGACGATGCGTCACCGACACGATCTTGCGCAGAATCATCCGGTAATCCCACCACACCGAGGGCGACATCACCGCCAGCTTCCCAAACACCTCCGGGTACTTGATCCCCAGATACATCGTCACCAGCCCGCCCAACGAACTCCCGCCCAAACCCGTATTCTTCGCCCCTGGCAACACGCGATACTGATGCGCAATAAACGGCAGCACTTCCTCCACCAACATCCGCCCATACAGCGCCGCCTGCCCACCGTAGTTGTTCTGCGGATTGCGGCTCGGCGTAAACTCATCCACCCGCCGATCCCCCCCATGCGGAATCCCCACCAGAATCATCGGCTGCAAACGAGACTCGGCAATCAACCGCCCCGCAGTCTCCCCAATCTCCCAGTAATTCCCCGGCACAAACGCCGTATGCGCCTCAAACACATTCTGCGCATCGTGAAAATACATCACCGGATACTTCTGATCCGGATGCTCGTCATAGCCGGGCGGCAAGTACACTACCAGCTCACGATGCCCGGCGAGAATCCTCGAAGCAAAGTCAGCCCTCTTGTGAAGTTTCCCCTCCAAATGCGCGGCCATGATACCTTTTTATCTTCTCATCGAATGGAAATTGCATTTGATCAGAACCTTTCGGCTTCTCGCGCGTACTAGTTATTTGTAAGGAGTTTCCGAAAGCATGCTCGTCCTCGAAGTCGAACCCATGGAATCCACCGGCCACGACGTCACACAACTGCTACAAAGCTGGTCTCACGGCAATCGCGAAGCCCTCGCCGATCTCTTGCCGCTCGTCTATGACGAACTCCGCCGCCTGGCCGCCAGCTACATGCGATTCGAGGCTCCCGGTCATACCCTCCAGGCCACCGCGCTCGTTCACGAAGCCTACATGAAGCTCATCCAGCAGCGCGATGTCTCCTGGCAGAGCCGCGCTCACTTCTTCGGCATCGCGGCCCAAATGATCCGCCGCATTCTCGTCGATCACATCCGCGCCACCCGCGCCCAAAAGCGCGGCGCTGGCTTCGCCGCCCTCTGCCTCGACGAAGCCCTCGGCGTCACAGAAAAGAAGAACTGGGAAATCATCGCACTCGACGACGCGCTCAAAACTCTCGCCAATGTCGACCCGCAACAGGCCCGCATCGTCGAACTCCGCTTCTTCGCCGGTCTTTCCATCGAAGAAACCGCCAGCATCGTCGGCGTTTCCCCGGCCACCGTCAAGCGCGACTGGGTCACCGCCAAGGCTTGGCTCTTCCGGGAGTTGTCACGCAACCCCGCATCTGCGAACCTATCGGTGTGATCGACCGCTGGCAACAAGTCAAGCAGATCCTCCACGACACCTCCGCTCTTCCCAAGTCCCAGCACCAGGCCTTTGTCGTCGAAGCCAGTGAAGGCGACTCCGCTCTGATTGAAGAAGTCGAGAGCCTACTCGCCAGCTTCGATGAGGCCGATAACTTTCTCGAAGAATCTCCCATCCAGCTCTCCGGCCACATGGACAGTTTTGAAGGCCGCTGGATTGGCGAATATCGGATCGATAGCCTCATCGCCAATGGCGGCATGGGTAGCGTCTATAAAGCCACCAAGCAGATGGACGGAGCCACACTCCCCGTCGCGCTCAAGCTGATCCGTTTCGCGGGCAACCAGCATTACCTCAGCCGCCGCTTCCGCATGGAGCGCCAGATCCTCTCTCGCCTCACCCACGAGAACATTCTGCGCCTCCTTGATGGTGGCGTCACCCCCGAAGGCCTTCCCTACATCGTCACCGAATTCCTCGACGCCACCAATCTCGAGCCCTGGCTCAGAGACACGCAGCCAACTTTGTCCGTCAAGCTCAACGTCTTTCAGGGCATCTGTGACGGCGTTGCCCACGCCCACCGCAACCTCATCGTCCACGGCGACCTCAAGCCCAGCAACATCCTCATCACCAGAGACGGCACTCCCAAGCTCGTCGACTTTGGCATCGCCCGGCTCCTCAACAAGCAGGAAGAATCCGGCGAAAGCCAAAACACCGTCACGATGGGCTCCCGCTCTCACACCCTGGTGGGCCAGCCCAGAGCAACTCCGCGGCGAGCCTCTCAACATGCAGAGCGATTCTTACGAGCTCGGCCGCATTCTCTTCTTCCTTCTCACCGGGGACAGACCCCACGACTTCACCGGCCTGACACCACCGCAGCAAATCCTCGACAAGCTCCGCCGCGAGCCCCGCCCAAACCCAGCACGCTCACCAATGACGCCCGCCTCCGCGGCGATCTCGACAACATCACACTCAAAGCACTTGAGTTCGAACGCAGCCAGCGTTACCGCAGCGTCGATGCGTTCAGCGACGACATCGCCCGGCACATCGACATGCGTCCCGTCTTGGCGCGGCCCTAAACTGTCGCTTACCGCTTTCAGAAATTTCTGCGCCGCAACAAGGGCATCGTCGGCATCGCCGCAACAGCCAGCCCGGCCCTGATCCTCAGCATGGGCTTCGCCTTGTACCAGGCCGGCCAAGCCCGCGCCGGCTACGAGAGCTCACGACAACGCTTTGAGCAGATCCGCAATCTCGCCAACACCCTTCTTTTTGAAACCGACGACATGCTGGTCGGCCTCGAAGGCGCCACAGAAGTCCAGGCTCGCCTCGTTAAGAACGCACTGGGCTACCTCGACCAACTCGCTCGCAACGAAAACAAAGATCCACGGTTGCAGGAAGAACTCGCCGCCGCCTACGAAAAGGTCGGCGACATCCAGGGCCGCCTCGGCACCACCAATCTCGGCCAAACCGCGCAAGCCCTCGAGAGTTACCGCAAATGCGAAGCCATTCGCGAGTCCATTCGTTCTCAGGCCAGAAAGGCCGATGGGTTTATTCCGGCCAGCAACAATCTTGCGCGCACCTACGCTCGCATTAGCGCAACCCTTTGCACCATGGGCGACACCCAGGGCGCTCCGAACTACGAGCGCAAAGCGCTCGGCATCCGCGAAGCTCTCTATGGCGGCGACCCCGACAACCTCGAATTCAAACGAGCCCTCGCTTCCTCGCTCACCACTCTCAGCGGCAGCCTCTCTCAGGTTGGAGATTTCCAGGCCGTCGCCGACACACGCCGCGAAGCACTAAAAATGTTTGAGGAAATCGTCGCGCGACAACCCGATTCCAAGCCAGATCTCCGCGGGCTTGCTCTCGCACTCGCTCGCATGGGTTCCATCGAAATGCACGAGAACCAACTCGAATCGAACCTGCAGCACTACCAGCGCGCCCTCGATATCGACTCACGGCTTTATCTCCGCGACACAACCGATGTCCAGAATCGTCTCAACAAAGGCTGGGCGCACAACAACTATGGCCTGATTCTCAATCGACTCGGCCGCCACAATGATGCCCTCGCTCAGTTCTCTGCAGCCAAACCTTTTTTTGAGAGCGTGTCGAGTGCCGACGACAGCGACGTCCGCGGCAAGACCTTACTCGAAACCAACCACGCCCGCACAGCCGAGACCCTGCTCTCCCTTGACCGCCATCGCGAAGCACTTGAGCAAGCAGAAATCTCTCTCAAGGGCCGCGAATACCTGGCTGGCCTAAATCGCTACAATGTCGGCGCTCAAGGCGAGGTTGCCGAAACTCACGTCACCCTCGGCCGTATCAAGAAGGCCATGGGCCGCATTGAGGACGCCCGCAGCCACTTCCTCACCGCCCGCAACCGCTTCGAAGATCTCATTCGCAACGAGCGCTCCAACTTCGCCATCAAAGAAGACCTCGCCGCCGTCGAAAAAGAGATTCAAGCCTTAGCCAAGTAACCCCTCGAGCAACGTCGCCGGTCACAGCTCCAATGCCTGGTCCACCCGCAAGCCCCACCTCGCAATCAACACCTGCCACAGCACTCCGCGCGACTGCCGGAACAACTGCTTGCCAGTGACATCAAACTGCATCACTCCTTCAGTCGCTCCGGCCTCTCATTCCTCTCAAGAGATCAGTGCGGATCTTTGTCCCACAAATACTCCCCATCCTTGTAGGTGAAGGTCAGAATCACGTCCATTCCGATACCCTTTAAAGTCCGATACCGCTACTTCTGATTTTTCTCAGGATGGCTGGTCCGAACCGGGCACATGGGTAACGGAATAAACCGGGCACATAGGTAACACTTTTGGCTGGAGGGGGAAGCACCCGATGGCCTGGAAAGAGACTTGTGTGATCGAGCAAAGAGAAGAGTTCATCGA
>VFZU01000062.1 GCA_016870995.1 Acidobacteriota bacterium | reverse complement strand
TCCTTCCGCAGCCCCGGAATCGTGTTTGTTTTCTCTCGACATCGAACATCTCCTTTCGAACATTTTCTCTATGAAATGTCCCAGGGAGCTGTCCATCAAAATCGCGGAGCGGGAGATTGAGAACCTCAAGGCCACCCGCGATACCAACTACACAATTCGGTTCGCAAACCAGTCTTTCAAAGGCATCATCCGCAAGGACCCCAAAGCGAACAATGAAATCCGCGTCGGCGCACTCACCTGCCAGGGAGACTTTGGCTTTCCGCACGCGGCGATCGCCCGGTCGATGCAGGCCTTGAAGCCCGACGTCCTCTTCTTCACTGGCGACCAGCTTTATGAGGCAAACGGAGGTTACGCCATCCAGCGCGCCCCCGCCGAGGCCGCACGCCTTGACTACCTGCGCAAGTGGTATATGTTCGGCTGGGCCTGGGGCGATCTCACGCGCAACACTCCCTGTATCTGTTTACCCGACGATCATGATGTCTATCACGGCAACCTCTGGGGTGCCTCCGGGCGTCGCGCAGCGTATCCGCCCACGATGGCTGAGCCGCAGAGCTACCAATCGGACGGCCAGGATTCGGGCGGTTACATAATGCCCGCAGGTTGGGTCAACATGGTGCAGAAAACACAATCGAGCCATCTCCCCGATTGCCCTGACACTCGTCCTGTCGACCAGAACATCTCCGTCCACTTCGGCGAACTCACTTGGGGTGGAATCAGCTTCGCTATCCTCGAAGATCGCAAGTGGAAGTCCGCACCCAAATCCCTCATGCCGGCTGCGAAAATCCGCAACGGTTGGCCCCAGAATCCTGAATGGGTCTCCGCCACCATGGGCGATGTCCCCAATGCTCAACTCCTTGGCCAGCGCCAAGAGGAGTTCCTTGCCAAATGGGCCGACTCCTGGCCCGAAGACGTCGCAATGAAGGCCGCCGTATCCGCCACCATCTTCTGCAATCTCGCCACACTTCCGAAAGAAGCCATGAGCGACTCAGTCACTTCTCGGCTGCCCGTCGAGCCTCTTGGCGGCTACGCGAAAAACGAAAAGTTCACGCAGGATCACGACTCCAACGGCTGGCCCCAAACGCCTCGCAACCGCGCACTTCGATCTCTCCGTTCCTGCCTCGCTGTTCATATCGCGGGCGACCAGCACCTGGGCAGCACCGTTCAATACGGCATCGATGGTCATCGCGACGGTTCTTTCGCCATCTGCACTCCAGCCATCTCCAACATCTTTCCTCGTCGCTGGTACCCACCCCAGCCCGGTGAAAACCGCAAGCCCAATGACCCCGTCAACATGGGCGACTTCCGCGACGGCTTCGGCAACCATGTCACCGTCCACGCGATTGCGAATCCTCAGCAATTCGGCATCGCCCCCTCTGCGCTCAACGACAGAGCGCCCGGCTTCGGGCTCGTCACCTTCGACAAAGCGGCCCGCAAGATCCACCTCGCAAACTACCCTCGCTGGGCCAATCTGACGCAACCCAACGCCAAGCCATTCCCCGGTTGGCCGATCGTGATCAACCAAATGGACAACGGCCTCAACGAAGCCAAATTCGAACTCCGCTTACCCAAAGCGCAAGCGGGCCTTGTCCGTGTCACACCCACCGGCAGCCAGCAACCGATCCTGACGTGGCGCAGCGCCAACCCCATCGACCGCATCCCGATCTGGGCCGCCGGCACCTATCGCGTCACCGTTGGTAACCGCGTCTTTGCGTCAGTGGTCGCCCAGCCGTTGGTTGCTGTCAAATGACAGTCGGCGCATCCCCGCAAGGGCAATCTTCCCAAGCAAACCCATCTATGAAAGAATTGTAGGCAAAGTGACGCGTTTCCTGACTTTACAAATACTCGCCGCCACACTCTTTGCCCAATCCCCGGATTTCAATCGCGAAGTCCGTCCTATCCTTTCTGACAAGTGCTGGTCCTGCCATGGCACAGACGCCAAGGGCAACCTGCGCCTCGATCAACCCTCTTCGGCCAAAGCCGCCTCCGCCCGCATCATCAATCGTGTCGAAGCCCGCACGATGCCGCCAAAGCATACCGGTCGAACCCTCACCGATACTGAGATTCAAACGCTGACCACATGGGCCAAAGCAGGAGCTCCCTGGCAACAACATTGGGCTTACATTGCTCCCATTCGCCAGCCCAACCGCACGATCGACTCGTTCATCGAAGCTCGCCTCAAGCAGGAAGGTCTCCAGCTCTCTCAGCCCGCCAATCGAAACACACTCCTCCGCCGTCTCTACCTGGACCTCACTGGGCTGCCACCCACTCTCGAAGATCTCAATCGCAATGAACCCTATGAGGCAACGGTCGATCGCCTGCTTGCCAGCCCCCGCTTCGCAGAGCGGATGACAGCCAAGTGGCTCGACGCCTCCCGCTATGCCGACTCGAACGGCTACCAAACCGACGGCGAGCGCATCATGTGGCGCTGGCGGGATTGGGTCCTCGATGCCTTCCTGCAGAACATGCCTTTCAACCAGTTCATCCTGGAACAAATGGCAGGCGATCTTGTCCCAAACGCCACCCTTTCCCAACGCATCGCAACGGGCTTTAACCGGAACCACCGCGGCAATGGCGAGGGCGGCATCATCCCCGCCGAATACCTCGCCGAATACGCCGCAGATCGTGTCGAAACCATGTCCACGGTCTTCCTCGGTTCGACCCTTGGCTGCGCCCGCTGCCACGATCACAAGTACGACCCCTTCCCGCAGAAGGCCTTCTACCAGCTCTACGCCTATTTTCACAACATCGGCGAGCGCGGCCGTTACTTCAAGTACGGCAACACGCCACCCTTCATCCACGCTCCTACCAATCCGCAACAGCAGAAGCTGAACCAACTCAATTCGGCCATCCAGATTGCTGAAGCAAAACTCAAGCCCGGCCTTGCTAACGGTCCACTCACTTGGCGTCCCACACTCGACCTCATCCCCACAACCAAGGCCGCCCCGACCTATACCGACAAGTTCACCATTGCAGCCAACATCAATGTAGAAGAAGGCAACATCGTCGCCAAGAGCTTGCCAGGCGACGAAACTACAGGCCTCTCTTTTCGAATCCGTCAGGGGCGTCTCCAGGTCAACCTGGTCCAGCGCTGGCTCGACGACGCGATCCGCGTTGAAACCGAACGCACCCTCAGCAAGGGCCAAAAGCATCACGTCGCTTTCACCTACGACGGCTCAAAGCTGGCCAAAGGCCTAACGCTCTACATTGACGGCCAACCCCAACCCCTCCGCATCCTCGTCGACGAACTGAACCAGGATTTCATCGTCAAAGAGCCCGTCGCAATTCGCGCTCTCGACAGTCACTTCTTTACCCGCGAGCTCACGTCGCTCGAGATCACTTTCCTTGCTGGCACGGCCCGCGGCGAAGAGGCCCAACGCCGCCAGTTCCTCGAAACTCAAGACACCCAAGCCTGGCAGCAGGTCACAAAGCTGCGGCGCGAGCGCGATGCCTTTCTCGATCAAGTCCCCACCGTCATGGTGATGCGGGACATGCCGGAGCCTCTGCAGGCTCATGTCCTCATTCGCGGCGCTTACGATCGTCCCGGCGAACCAGTGTCGCCCGCTATCCCTGCGGCCTTCGGCACGCTTCCTGAAGGCGCACCCAACAATCGGCTCACCCTCGCCAGATGGCTCATCTCCCAAGACAACCCACTCACTGCCCGAGTCACGGTTAACCGCTTCTGGCAGCAGCTCTTTGGCACAGGGCTCGTTAAGACCAGTGAAGACTTCGGAGCGCAGGGCGAATACCCTTCCCACCCCGAACTGCTCGACTGGCTTGCTGTCGAATTCATCGAGAGTAACTGGAACGTCCGGCAAGTTTTCAAGACCATTGTGACTTCTGCCACATACCGGCAGTCTTCTAACTTCAATCCAAACTTGCTCACCAAAGATCCGGAGAACCGCCTGCTCGCTCGTGCCCCGCGTCTCCGGCTCGACTCGGGCCAGATCCGTGACCAGGCTCTCTTCGTCTCCGGCCTTCTCGTCGACAAGGTTGGCGGCCCCTCCGTTCGTCCCTACCAACCCGCAGGCCTCTGGAAAGAACTCTCCGGTGGGGCAGACTACGTCACCGACCAGGGCGAAGGCCTTTACCGCCGCAGCCTTTACACGTTTTGGAAGCGGACTTCCCCGCCCCCCTCGATGGCCAACTTCGATGCTGCCGGTCGCGAAACCTGCACCGTTCGCGAATCCCGCACCAACACTCCGCTCCAGGCTCTCAACCTCATGAACGATGTCACGTTCCTCGAAGCCTCGCGCAAGCTTGCGGAGCGCCTGATGGCTCAACCCAACCCAATCGCTCACGGCTTCGAGCTCGTGACCAGCCGCAAGCCATCCAGCGAAGAGCTCAACATCCTGACCGCCGCCCTCGCCAAACATCAAGCCACCTTCAAAGACGCGCCGCAAGAGGCCCGACATCTGCTTGCTCATGGGGACTCGCCTCGCAACGCAAAGCTCGATCCGATCGACCTCGCCGCCTACACGCTCCTGGCCAGCACGCTCCTAAACCTTGACGAAGGAATCACTCGCGAATGACCCGCCGCAACTTCCTCACGACGGCAGCACTTGCCCAACTCGCGAATGCGCAAACGAACTTCGCCCCTAAAGCCAAGCGAGTCATCTACCTGTTCCAGAGTGGCGCGCCTTCGCAACTCGAACTCTTTGACCACAAGCCCGCCCTCTTCAAGCTCCAGGGCCAGGAACTCCCCGATTCCGTTCGCCAGGGCCAGCGGCTGACTGGGATGACGGCCACGCAGACGACCTTCCCACTCGTGCCCTCGAAGTTTCGCTTTGAGCAACGCGGCCAGTCTGGAGCATGGGTTAGCGATCTCATGCCACACACCGCCAAGATCGCCGACCGCCTCACTTTCATCAAGTCGATGCACACCGAGGCCATCAACCACGACCCGGCTGTGACCTTCTTTCAAACCGGCTTCCAACTTGCTGGCCGTCCCTCAATCGGGTCCTGGCTCTCCTACGGCCTAGGCACCGAGAATCAAGATCTTCCCGCCTTCGTCGTCATGATCTCTCAAGGCACTGGCAACGTCTCTGACCAACCTCTATACGATCGCCTCTGGGGCAGTGGCTTTCTCCCAACCCGCTATCAAGGTGTCAAATTCCGCTCTACCGGTGACCCGGTTCTCTATCTCAAAAATCCTGAGGGCGTGACGCCCGCCACGCGTCGCACTTACCTCGACGACCTCTCGAGGTTGAACCAACTCCATCTCAACGAAACCAACGACCCGGAAATCAGCACGCGCATGGCCCAATACGAAATGGCCTTCAAGATGCAGACTTCCGTGCCGGATCTGACAGATCTGAGCAAAGAGCCCGAGTCCACATTTGAGAGGTACGGGCCCGAGTCGAAGACGCCTGGCTCCTACGCAGCCAACTGTTTACTCGCCCGCCGCCTCGCCGAGCGTGGCGTACGCTTTATCCAGCTCTTCCATCGCGGTTGGGATCAGCACAACCACCTTCCTGGCCAGATCGTGAACCAGTGCCGCGACACCGACCAGGGTACGGCTGCGCTGATCGCAGATCTCGATGAACGCGGCCTCTTGAAAGACACTCTTGTTGTCTGGGGCGGCGAATTCGGTCGCACAGTCTACTGCCAGGGTAAGCTCACCAAGGACGACTACGGCCGTGATCACCACCCGCGCTGCTTCACTGTTTTCCTCGCTGGTGCCGGAATCAAGCCTGGCCTCACTTACGGCGAGACCGACGACTTCAGCTACAACATCACCAAAGACCCGGTCGACGTCCACGACCTCCACGCCACCATCCTCCGCCTCCTCGGCATCGACCACACCAAGCTCACTTACAAATATCAGGGCCGCCACTTCCGCCTCACCGATGTCCACGGCCGCGTCGTCACGCCAATCCTCAGCTAAGCTAATGGCGCTGTTCAAGACGAGATCGCTCGGAGACTTTCTCGCATTGTCGGCTTCGTCACCGCCTTTCCTTCGCAAATAAGAAGGCCATCGCAGCTCCTACTAGTCCATACGTACTTGGTTCCGGAATCGTATCGAAAGTGAGGGCACCAATCCCATTCGCAAAGGCCCCAGACCCGCTATACCGTTGATTCCAGTTTTGGCCCGAAATCTCCAGCACGTCTCCCGCCTTCGCCGAGATATCGAAGAAATACCAATCCGCGCTGAGATTGGGCGCAAGTATTGAGGACACGAATCCAGAATTCGCCGGAGTGGGATTGAAGATCTGCTGCACCCGCAAAGTGCTCGGCGAGACATCGTTAAAGTCATGGAAGTCGACCAAAACTCCCAGCCGAAAATTCCGGTTCGTGCTGATTGTGATCCGCGCGAATACATCGACGGTACCGCCACCGCTGAACCACGTCCCGGGGAAAAGCGTCCCTGTGGCATTCAAGTTGTCGATCGGAACGTAAAGAAATGGATTCGAGTTTCCGCCATAGAATTCCGAAATTGTAAATCGTTGCACCAAACTAATGTAGGCAGGGTTGCTGCCTACCACTCCGTTGGGGCTGACGAGCAGGACATAACCATCCATGCCGTATCGATTGTCTCCATCTGCATCCAGAGGCCTTGAGACCGTCGTAGTGCGCCAGCGTACGTGATCGTGGTTGCCATCGCGGAAAAGGCCACCAAGATACAAACAAGAATTCTCTTCATGACAGTAGAAGCGAAAGACGCTGAGCAAGAGTGACATCAATGCGGAGTTTTAGATTCAGCAACGCCACATCAACGTAGCTCAAATCGCTCCCCGAACTACGTTAAAGTTTCATTCAACATGCTTCGCTTCTGCCTTCTCGCCCTGGGCATCGTCTCGATGGCCCTCGCTCAGGCACCTACTGCCACCGTCACGGGCCGCGTTACTGATTCAAGCGGCGGTGTTATCCCCGGCGTGAGCGTTCTCGTCCGCAATCTCGATACGAATCAAACCCAGCAAACGGAGTCGAGCGCGCAGGGTGAATTCACTGTCCCCTTCATCCCCCCCGGCCGTTATGCAATCGAGGCGAACTCGAAGGGCTTCCGCGCCTTTCGCGCTCCAGAAGTCTCCCTCGCCGTCGGCCAGATCCAGCGCCTCGGCATCACTCTTGAGATTGGCGCAGTTGCCGACACGATCACCGTTAACGAAGCCCCACCCGTCTTCAACACGGATTCTGGCACTCGCGGCGAAGTGATCTCCAAAGAAGAAATCTCCGACATCCCTCTCGCCGGTCGCAACTTCAACGACCTCGCTTTTCTTACCGGCGGCGTCATCCCCAAAGGTGACGGCGGTGACGGAGCCTTCGCTGTCAACGGTGCCCGTGCGGACAATACCGGCTTCATGCTCGACGGCATGAACAATACCCAACGCCGCAACACCGGCGCCGTCATCAATCCTCCCATCGAAGGCGTTCGGGAATTCAAGATGATCACCTCTGGCTTCGCCGCCGAATATGGCCGCTTCGCCGGAGGCATGTTAACCGTGGTAACGAAGTCCGGCTCCAACCGTTTCCACGGTAGCCTTTATCATTTCCTTCGCAACGATGTCTGGGACGCCACCGGCTATTTTGATGGCAACAAGGCCAAACTCCGGCGCAACCAGTTCGGGGCCACTTTGTCAGGCCCCGTCATCAAGAACAAGACCTTCTTCCTCTACACCTGGGAGAGCCTCCGCCTCGTCGATGGCAAAACCCAGCTCGGCATCGTCCCGCGCGCTGAGTTCTTCAACGGCGATTTCTCTCAGGCCAGTGATGCCTTCGGCCGCCCACTCACCCTTGTCGATCCGCTCAATTCCCGGCGCGCCTTCCCCAACAATCAAATCCCCGTCTCCCGTTTTGATCCCGTCGCGCTGAAGCTTGCCAGGTTCTACCCCGCCGCCAACCGCTCCAGAGGAGTCAACAACTACCTCGCTGCAGGCAATGGCACCACCTCGTTCAACAACATGGGCATCAAGGTCGATCACAACTTCACCGACCGGGATCGCCTCACATTGTCTGTCTTCTGGCGTCCCAACAACACCTACGACCCTCTCGTCAGTGGCCGCTCACCGATCCCTCTGTTCGGCCTCGGCAACAACACACTCGACATTCTCAGCTATGCGCGTTATCTCAAGACGCTCACCCCCAGCCTTTACCTCGAACTCTCCGCCAACTTCTCTCGCAAGACCAACAACCAGCGTTGGCCACTCTCGGAAAAACGCGACTGGGCCTCCGAGGTCGGCTTCGTCGGCGGCACGCAGAATCCTGCCGCCCGTGGCCTCCCTCAACTCGACGCCGCTGGCTACATTATTCTCGGCCCCGCTTACGATTACCCCAAGGTCTGGTCCTTTAACAACTTTCAATACGCCGGATCCATGACGTGGATCAAGGGCAAGCACAACATCAAGTTCGGGGCCGACTTCCTGCGCATGCAGTACTTCACCCGCAACTATGGCGACACGCGCGGTCGCATGACATTCCTTGGCCGCTTCACCAATGAACCCATGGCCGACCTCATGCTCGGCTGGCCCCAGACCTCCCGCCGCCAGCTCGACGCCGCAGGCCCTTACCACCTCATCTCCAATTACTCGGCTTTCATTCAAGACGACTTCAAAGTCTCCCGCTCGTTAACCCTCAACATCGGCCTCCGCTATGAGCTCATGAAACCACCTCAGGAAAAATTCGGCGCCTGGTCCATGTTTAATCCCGAACTCGGCAAGATCGTCATCTCAGGCAAAGGCACGCTTTCGAACTTCGATCAACTCATCGCCGCTTCCCCAATCGCCAATTCGGTTGTGGTGGCCAAGGATGCCGGGTTGCCACGCACGATCACCGGAACCGACTACACCGACTTCGCACCCCGCTTCGGCTTCGCATGGCGTCCCTTCAAAGGCAATCGCAGCGTCCTGCGCGGCGGCTATGGCATCTTCTACGGCTCCAGTTCGATCTACCGCCTCGACGAATTCAGCGACACCTATCCGTTCTCGATCAACGAAAGCTACAACGCCGTCACCAACGATCCCACGGTCGTCACCTTGTCCAACCCCTTCCCCATTTCACGCCGCGCCGTCGGTGGCATCACCAACACCAACGGTCAGCAGAATCAGCCCCAATCCCAATACCTCCAATCCTGGAACCTCACCGCCGAACATGAATTCGCCAAGGACACAGTTCTTGAAGTTGCCTATGCCGGCTCCAAAGGTACCCACCTGCAGCGCCGCTACGACATCAACCAGCAACTCCGCAACACGCCCGGCAACCCTCGCCCGTTCCCCGCGTTCGGCACGATCAACTTTATCAACGACGGCTCCAATTCGATCTACAATTCCGGCTCCATCACGTTACGCCGCCGCTTCAACCGCAGCCTGTTTGTGCGCGCTGCCTATACCTTCGCCAAATCCATCGACGAGACCTCCAACACTGGTGGCACCGTCGCCTACAACTTCGGTATTGCCCAGGATTCCCGCAACCTGAAAGGCGAACGTGGCCGCTCTGACTTCGACATCGGCCACACCTTCACCTCAAGCTTCATCTTGCAATCCCGCATTAAGCAGAACATCCTCCTTCGCAAGTGGCAGCTCTCCGGCACCTCCACGCTGTACACGGGCCCGCCATTCACTCCTCGCGTGGCCAACTTTAACTTCCTCAACGGCGAGGCCTCCCGCCCCAACCGCATCGGCAAGGGCACGCTCGAGAACCCCACCATCAATCAGTGGTTTGATCGCACCCAATTCCCTGTCGTCCCGGTAGGGTCCTTCCAATTTGGCTCCTCCGGTCGCAACATCCTCGACGGGCCTGGCACCGTGAATGTCAACGCATCGCTTTCCCGTCGCTTCCAACTCACGGAGTCGATCGCCTCGCAGTTCCGCTTCGAATCCTTCAACGCACTCAATCGCCCCAATTTCAATCTCCCCGAGAACCGTGTCGACATCATCTCAGGCGGACTGATCCAGCGCGCCAAAGACAATCGCGTCCTCCAACTCGGCTTGAGAATCGAGTTCTGATAGGCTACCCACTATGCGCAAATTACTTCTCGCAATTGCCTTGATTACAACCACCATGAGCGCCCAACTCGCCACCAAGAAATCACTCACCCTCGATGCCGCGAAAAAGATCGCAGCTGCAGCCGAAGCCGAAGCTCGCAAGAACAACTGGAACGTCGTCATCACCATCGTCGACGAAGGCGCTAATCTGCTCTACCTCGAAAAGATGGATGGCACTCAGATCGGGAGTATCGAGATCGCCCAGATGAAGGCCCGCACCGCCATCAAGATGAAGCGCCCCTCCAAGGCCTTTGAAGACATGATCGTCGGTGGCCGCAATGCCGTCCTCAAACTCCCTGACATCCTCGGCGTCGAAGGCGGGCTTCCCTTGGTTGTCGACGGTCATTTCCTCGGCGCGATCGGCATTTCCGGCGTTACCTCAGTGCAGGACGGCCAAATCGCTGCCGCCGGCGTCAAAGCCCTCGAAAGCCTCAAATAGAAAAGCCCCACACAATCGAGTGGGGCTTGTGCATTTTGGAAGGAACAAGAAGAATCAGGCCGAGAGGCCTTCACTCCACCGGACTAGTGCGTTGACGACGTCTTGCCAGAAATTCTTCATCTAGATAGAGATTATGGCAATAATCTCTAATTGTCAATAGGCTTTATTCAATTTAGCCATTGCCGACCGGTTGCCTGCCCATGTTCAGCCAAGTAAGCCTGGACAGCGGCGGCCACTCTGGGGTTTTCGCTCCTCGCCATACGCTCCAGCACTGGACGCAGAAGTTCCACGTTTTCAACAAGATTCATCGCTGTCATGAGCGCCAGTTCCTCCCGGCCCATCTCAAGCATGTCCTCAATTGCGGCCCCGTCGGCGCACAGGTATTCTTGAGCGTAAAACTCCAGAGCCTGCGCCTCAGGCCAATCTGGCTCTTTTCCGCTGCGCCTCAGCGTATCGAGAAACCACTGCCGGAGATCGAAATCTCCCAGTAAATCGCCCCAATCCTCAATTCCCCAGTCAGCACCTTCAAGAAAAGGTCCCGCGACACCAGGCGAATTTGCCTCACGGTCCGCAATCTCTAGTAAAAGCTGGGGAAGCGCTGGAGTCTTAGCCCGATCCCGCAAGCCTGCGTGCAACCGTCCCAGTGCTTTGGCTGCAGCCGCTCTGACAAGCGAACTTCCATGTTCCAGAAAATGGAGATAAGGCTTGGAGCAATCCTGCCAATTGGCAGCCTTCCACCGTTCCTCAGGCCACCAGAACATTGCTCCCTCCTCATCGGTAAGGGTGACAGCCAGTTCGAGCGACGGCAGTTCGATATCGCCCTTGAGCCGGCCACTCCTCAGCAGCCAGTAGATCGGCGATTGCGCTGTGGATCCCTGGCGGCGAGGCTGGGCCCGCATGAGCGCCCAGCAGAAGGCGCATACTCTTTCGTCATTCTGAGTCTCAAGCCAGTTGATAAAAAATCCAATCAGTTCTTTTAGCACTTGCTCTTCGATCGCATCCAATTGATAAGGCCAACAATCCGTCAGAGCGATTACGACCTGCCGCCCTGCGCCAAATCGAAGCATCGCGCCTTCGCCCGCGCTGAGCCACGCATAGCCTTCGCTTGCTAACCTTGCCAGCGCTCCGAGAGCATCAATCCAGTGGTTTTCTTCCATCCCTGGCCGCATCTCACAAAGAGCCGCAAACTCCGCCAGTTCATTGGCCGTGGCCTGTCTCGATATGTTCGCTTCCAATTCTCGCCGCAGCGATCCTTCAACCATCCCTACACCCTATCGCAAGCGGCATGAATCTGGGGCGTGCTATTATGAATTTCGGCTAACCGCGGCTTTGCCTTAGTTGTTTTTCACTCCTTTGTTCCTGGCTGCATTTAGAACCCTCCTTTTTTGAAAGCAGCAGGAGTCAGTATGACAAACCTCTATGTTGGAAACATGAGTTTCCACACCACTGAAGATCAGCTGATGGCGATCTTTGAGGAATTTGGCGCAGTTGAGCGCGTAAACGTTGTTACCGATCGCATGACCGGCCAGCCCCGTGGTTTCGCATTCGTTGAAATGACGAACCGCAACGAAGCAGAAAATGCAATCGCCGCTCTCGATGGTCGCGAACTCGATGGCCGTAATCTCAGCGTGAATGAAGCCCGTCCGAAGACCGACGGTCCCCGTGGCGGTGGTCGCCCCGGCGGCGGTCGTCCTGGCGGCGGTGGACGTCCCGGCGGTGGTGGTGGCGGCTTCCGCAAACGGTACTAATTGAACCCAATGATCTTTTCCGAATTACCCCTTTCCGAGGTTTTGCAGCGTAACTTAGCGGCTAACAACCTCACCAATCCGACCCCGGTACAGGCGGGAGCCATCCCGCCAGCCCTGGCCGGTTCGAATGTAGTTGCCACCGCGCAGACCGGCACCGGCAAGACTCTTGCCTTCTTGTTGCCGATTCTGCAGTCGCTCTCGCAAAACCCAGTCAAGGGTGTTCAGGCTGTCATTATGACGCCGACGCGCGAGCTGGCCATCCAGATCCAGGAAGCCTTTCAAAAGCTCTCCAAGGATACTGGCCTGCGCGCGACCGTTGTCGTGGGTGGCTTTAATGAAAGCAAGCAGCTTTTCGAAATCCAGCGTGGCAGCCAGGTGCTCGTTTGCACCCCTGGCCGCCTGCAGGACTTCTTGAATCGCCGCTTGGTCAAGCTGGGCGCGACGAAGATCGTCGTGCTTGACGAGGCAGACCGCATGCTCGACATGGGCTTCTTGCCCGTGATCGAACAGATCCTGCAGCAGATTCCGATCCAGCGTCAAACGCTGTTCTTCTCGGCCACGATTGAGCGCTCGATTGTGCCGCTGATCGCCAAGCATCTACCGAACCCGGTGCATGTGGAGATCGGCGCCACCACCAAGCCCGGCGTGGATATCGATCTACATCTGTATGAAGTGGAGGGCCACCGCAAGCTCGGTCTGCTCCGCCACCTCCTCACCGAAAAGCAGGGTTCGTTCCTCGTTTTTGCTCGCACCAAGTACTCCACGGATCGTCTGGCCAAGAAGCTCGCCAAAACCGGCGTGAAGACGGCCACTATTCACGGAGATCGCACGCAGAGCCAGCGACGCCAGGCGCTCGAAGGCTTTAAGGACGGTTACTACCGCGTTCTGGTCGCGACCGACGTTGCCGCTCGCGGCATCCACGTCGACCATATCGAGCACGTGGTCAATTTCGATCTCCCTCAGGCACCTGAGGACTTTGTCCACCGTGTCGGCCGCACCGGCCGCGCGGGTCGCAAGGGCACTGCCACTACGTTTGCTACTCGTGGCGAGCGCGGAGCGGTCCGCCAGATTGAACGCGCCATCAAGACGCAAATCGCGATGCAGAGTGTCCCGATGAACCTGCCTGAGGATCCCGTCGAAACCGGCAACCGCGAAGAACCGGCTTATCAACCGGCTCGCACTCCTTACGCGGTGAAGAAAGCCGTCAAGAAGGCCAAGCAACACTCTCCGAAGCCCAAGCACTCTTTTGTGAAGGCTAAGAAGCTAAAGTTTGTCGCCAAGAAGAAAAAGGTCTTCGCCTAAGCCGCGATTCCAACATTGGAACCAAAAATGGAGAGCCGCAAGGCCCTCCCTTTTTGTTGATACAAAAGAGGCTCTGCAGAGCCTCACATTAGGCTTTCGCGTATTCCTCGATCGGCACACAGCTGCACACGAGGTTGCGATCCCCGTAAACGTTGTCGATGCGGGAGACAGGGCACCAGTATTTGTCTACGCGCGCGGTGCCTTCAGGGAAGCAACCTTCTTCGCGGGTATACTTACGATTCCAGTCTTCGACTAGATCATGCACAGTGTGGGGAGCGTGGCGGAGGGGGGATTCCGTGATGGCCCACTTGCCAGCTTCGACGTCGGCAATCTCGCGGCGAATCGCGATCATGGCCTCGCAGAAGCGATCGAGTTCGTACTTCGATTCAGACTCAGTGGGTTCGATCATGAGAGTACCAGCGACCGGGAAGCTCATGGTCGGGGCATGGAAGCCGTAGTCGATCAGACGCTTGGCGAGATCGTCCACAGTGACGCCCGCGATGTCCTTTAGCGGCCGGGGATCGATAATGCACTCATGAGCGACGCGGCCGTTCGCGTTGCGATAAAGCACCGGGAAGGCGTTGCCGATCTTAGCGGCGATGTAGTTCGCATTCAGGATCGCGATCTCAGTGGCGCGCTGCAAACCCTCGCCACCCATCATCAGGATGTACATGTACGAGATGGGCAGGATCGATGCGGAACCGAACGGAGCGGCACTCACAGGGCCAACCGGCGACTTGCCACCATCGAGGAAAGGATGGCCGGGCAGGAACGGTGCAAGGTGAGCCTTGACTCCAATCGGACCCATGCCAGGGCCGCCACCGCCGTGCGGGATGCAGAAGGTCTTGTGGAGGTTGAGGTGCGAAACGTCGGCACCGTAATCGCCAGGACGAGAGACACCCACCTGAGCGTTCATGTTCGCGCCATCCAGATAAACCTGTCCGCCCTTGGCGTGCACGATTTCACAGATCTCGCGAATCCGCTCTTCAAAGACGCCGTGCGTTGACGGATAAGTCACCATCAGGGCAGCCAGCTTCTCGCCATGCTGCTCCGCCTTAGATCGCAGGTCTTCGACATCAACGTTGCCCTCAGCATCGCAGGCCACCACCACGACATCCATGCCAACCATCGAAGCCGAGGCCGGGTTCGTGCCGTGAGCCGATGAAGGGATCAAGCAAACCGTACGGCCAAAAGCGTTGCGGCTGCGATGATAGCCACGAATCGCCAGCAGCCCGGCATACTCACCTTGAGCCCCAGAGTTGGGCTGCAGAGAGACGGCATCATAACCGGTCACCTCGCACAGCTTGGCCCTGAGGTCGTCGAACATCTCGTAGTAACCGGCGGCTTGCTCCACGGGCGCAAACGGATGCAGCCCGCCGAACTCAGGCCAGGTCACCGGCATCATCTCGGCGGTGGCATTCAGCTTCATCGTGCAGGAGCCAAGCGGGATCATGGCGCGGTCGAGCGCGAGATCGCGATCGCAGAGCTTACGCATGTAGCGCAGCAGTTCCGTTTCACTGCGGTAACGATGGAAGACAGGATGCGTGAGGTATTCGCTGGTCCGTAGCAGGCCAGTGGGGAGCATCGTTGCAGCTTCCACTTCAGAGAAGCGGAACGATCCACCGAAGATCGTCCAGACGAGTTCGACCAGTTCAGGAGTGGTGGCTTCGTCGAGCGTGATGCCGAGCTTGCCTTCAAGAAGGCGGAAGTTCATTCGCTTGGCGCGAGCCACTGCGACGATCGCGGCGAGCCGATCCCCAACTTCAACCGTCACCGTATCAAAAGCAGTTCCGTTGACGAGCTTGAAGCCAAGCTTGCGAAGGCCAGCTGCCAGCACAGCGGTGCGCTGGGCCACGGTAGACGCAATGTGCTTCAACCCTTCAGGGCCATGATAGACGGCATACATCGAAGCGATCACAGCCAGCAAAACCTGCGCGGTGCAGATGTTTGAAGTCGCCTTCTCGCGGCGGATATGTTGCTCGCGGGTTTGCAGTGCCAGGCGATAGGCCGAGTGGCCCTTAGCATCGATCGACACACCGACGAGCCGGCCAGGCATGGAGCGCTTGTAGGCATCCTTCACGGCCATGTAAGCAGCATGAGGACCACCGTAGCCCATCGGCACGCCAAAGCGTTGCGTCGAGCCAATGGCAATATCAGCGCCAAGTTCACCAGGGCTCTTCAACAGCGTAAGAGCGAGCGGATCCGCAGCAAAGATCGCGATGCCACCCTTGGCCTGAATGGTCTTCACCACTTCGGAGTAATCACGAATCTCGCCATGCGTAGCGGGGTATTGGAAGATCGCACCAAAAACATCGGCGGCGGCGAGATCCGTCAACGGGTTGCCAGAGACCACGCTCCAGCCGAGGGCCTCGGCGCGAGTGGTGATGAGGGCGAGAGATTGCGGGTGAACTTCCGTATCGACGAAGAACGCTGTGGATTTGGACTTGGCAACACGTTGAGCCAGCGTCATGGCCTCCGCGGCGGCGGTGGCTTCATCGAGCAGAGACGCGTTTGAGACGTCAAGGCCCGTCAGGTCACAGATCATCGTTTGATAGTTGAGGAGCGCTTCCAAACGGCCCTGGCTGATCTCAGGCTGATACGGCGTGTAAGCCGTGTACCATGCTGGGTTCTCGAGAATGTTGCGCTGGATGACGAAGGGCAGCAGAGTGCCGTGATAGCCCGTGCCAATCAGCGAGGTGAAAACCTGGTTCTTGTTCGCGATCTCGCGCATGCGGGCGATCGCGGCAGTTTCGCTGAGCGCTTCACCGAAAGCGAGAGATTTCTCCTGGCGGATGGAGGCCGGTACGGTCTCGGCGATTAGAGCTTCCAGGCTCGAAGCGTTGACGGTGGCAAGCATTGCCTCAATGTCATTGGGGCTGGGGCCGTTGTGGCGTCGTTCGAAAGTAGTGGCGGGGGTTTCTGGACGCATGTGCGCGGGGCTCCTGATTGGATTCGCGCCCCATCTGTCGTTGCTGCCTGAGAGTGTTATCCCGTCGGCGGACTCGCGATTGAATCACGAGCCTCTTTCCAGATTCAATACCCGCGAAAGGTTCGTTTGCCTGAGAGTTTCCTGGGGCGGTTGCTCCTTCGGCGCTCTTTCGAGTCTCTCCCGTTCGCGTGCTCCTATTATGGCAAACCGAAGGCGTAGTTGTGTTCGACTTTTGCAATGCGCAGAGTATAGGCCGAGTACCAGTGCTTCCGGCCCATTTCGCGAGCAGCCTAGTGATCGACGTTGTGCTTCCAGGCTTTGATGTCTTCGATCGTCTTCCAGTAAGAGACGGTGATGCCAATCGCCGATCGAGCCGAATCAATGCCAAGGTATCCCGGCTGCTGGACGGCGAGATGCTCCATCTTCGTGGCCATTTCGGCGTAGCCGTCCAGGGTGTCGGTTTGGGTTGTGGCGAAAATGACAGCGTAGTAAGGTGCCTCGAAAATTGGAGTGAGTCTCATACATTCAGTTTGCTAGATTGGAGAAACGAATGAGTGAAGCTGTGAGCCTCAAGGCAACCCCGCTGAATGCCGTGCACCGCCAACTGGGCGCCAAAATGGTGGACTTTGGTGGCTGGGACATGCCTGTCCAATACAAGGGCATCCTCGATGAACATAAGGCCGTGCGCACGTCGGTGGGTGTTTTTGACGTGAGCCACATGGGCGAGATTGTCGTCCGCGGGCTAGAGGCTCTGGCACTGGTAAACCTGGTCTCAACCAATGATGCTTCGAAGCTGAAGGTGGGGCAGGTCCATTACAGTGGGCTGCTGTACGAACATGGCGGCTTTGTCGACGACATCCTCGTGCACAAGGTCAGCGACGATGAGTACTTCATTTGCGTCAACGCGTCGAACCAGGACAAGGACTACGATCACATCGTTGCGAACAATCGCTTCAAGGCAACGGTAGAGAACGCAGGGCCGCGTTATGCGCAGATCGCAGTGCAAGGTCCGAAGGCGCTCGAGGTTTGCCAGAAATTGACGGCGACCGAGCTTGCCCCGATTGCCTATTACTGGTTTGTCGATGGTCAATTCGCAAACGTTGAAGCGAGGATCGCCAGAACCGGCTACACCGGCGAGGATGGCTTCGAAGTCTACGTGAGTCCGGAACACGCGGTCAGTGTTTGGGAAGCAATTCTCGAGGCCGGTGCAGAATTCGGAATTCTACCTTGTGGCCTGGGCGCTCGCAATACGCTGCGGCTTGAAGCCAAGATGGCGCTCTATGGGCATGAAATCGATGCCACGATCTCCCCGCTCGAAGCCGGCCTGGGTTGGGTCGTCAAATGGGACAAGGGTGACTTTATCGGCAAGGCAACTCTCGAACAGCAGAAGGCAGCCGGACTCACACGAAAGCTGGTTGGCTTTGCAATGATCGGTCGCGGCATTGGCCGAGATGGCTATGAAGTTGAAGTTAACGGCAGCAAGGCCGGCTGGGTGACCAGCGGCGGGCCTGCTCCGACACTGGGAAAGAACATCGGCCTATGTTACTTGCCCACAGAATTTGCTGTACCCGGCCAAACGATTCATGTAGTTATCCGCGGCTTGGCAGTTGAAGCTGTCACCGTCCCAACTCCCTTCTACAAGCGAGCGAAATAAGAAATGTATCCTGATCACTTCATCTACACCAAAGAACACGAATGGGTTTCTGTTGAGGAAGATACCGGCACGATCGGCATCACTCACCATGCCCAAAGCGAGCTGGGCGACATCGTGTATGTCGACCTGCCGAAGATTGGCAGCACGGTGGCGCAACATACGACGTTTGGTAGCGTCGAGAGCGTGAAGGCCGTGAGCGATATCTATAGCCCAGTGAGCGGCGAAGTAGTTGCCATCAATGACTCGCTTTCTTCCGCCCCCGAGAAGTTGAATGCCGACCCGCATGGAGATGCCTGGCTGATCAAGGTGAAGCTCTCGAATGCAGCCGAGCTTAAAGGGGAAGGGATGATGTCGGCCGCCGACTATTCCAAATACGTTGGTGCATAAAGTGGTTCGCCACTTATTGATTCTGTTCGCCCTGGTTATGGCGCTACGTGTCCCCTTCTGGACACAGGCCATCCAGGGCGATGACATTTACTACCTCGAAGGCGCCCACTACGCGCAAACGAATCCGCTGCACCCGCATCAGGCGAAGTACCTTTTCCAGGGGCGTCTGGTGGATATGTCCGGACATCCGCATCCGCCGCTCAATGCCGCAGTGTTGTCAATCTTGCTTGCAGTTGTGGGTGACGTCAAAGAAGCCCCCTTCCACGCCGCGTACACACTCTTCAGCCTGATCGCAGTCTTCAGCATGTATATGATGGCCTGCCGCTTCACGACGCAGCCTCTGCTTGCAGCGATGCTGTTTTGTGTCGTGCCGGCCTTTGTCGTCAATGGCAACTCGCTTGAAAGCGATCTGCCCTTGCTCGCCTTCTGGATGCTCTCGATGGCACTGTTTGTCGAGGCGAATGAATTGGGGCAGGGCAAGTATCTGGCGCTCGCGGTGATTCCACTGGCACTAACGGGCTTAAGTGCTTACCAGAGCGTGGTCATCATTCCAATCCTGTGGTTGATGATTTATTCCAAGCGCCCCACGTGGTGGGGTGCCTATGCGATCGCATTGACCCCGGCAATCATCCTGGTGCTCTACCAGGCATTTGAAGCCAGCTCGGGCAAAGCGCCGCCGCTCGCTGTGACCGCGGGTTACTTCCAAGAATACGGACTCCAACAACTGGGGGCTAAAATTCGCAATGCCAAAGCACTGATTGGACATCTGGGATGGATGCTATTCCCTGCCCTGCCGATTGTGGCCTTCCGATCACAATGGATGCTTACCGCAGGTTTATGGGCTTCCTTTGA
Source organism: Acidobacteriota bacterium (assembly GCA_016870995.1). Lineage (GTDB taxonomy): Bacteria > Acidobacteriota > Terriglobia > Bryobacterales > Bryobacteraceae > Bryobacter. Next base: position 12,522 of record VFZU01000062.1, on the reverse strand, counting down.
GTGGAACCCCACCTATTTGGCTGGCGTTGTTGCTTCGATCGGAATCCTCAAACAGCCAGGCAACAGATTCGGCTGGTGGCCGCATCTGTTCTTCATCTCTTCGCTGATTTTGTTCTTCGCAGGATCGGCGCGGTATCTTTTGCCGATGGCGGCGCCGGTAATTTTGCTCACTGTGAATCAACTGGCTTTGCGACTGCGATGGTTGTACTTCGGGTTCGCCGCAAACCTTCTGCTGGGCCTCGGGTTGGCATATACGAATTATCAGCATTGGGATGGCTACCGCGACTTTGTCAAAAAGCATCAGGCCGAGATCAAGGCAAGCCGCGTTTGGGTGAATGGGGAACTGGGTTTTCGATTCTACCCGGAATCCCTGGGAGCAATGCCGATGGCTCAGGGACAGTCTGTCCGGCCCGGTGACTTAATCCTGTCCAGCGAATTGTTGATGCCAATTCCATTCACAGTCGGTGGCGGGCAACTGGTTGAAATCGACAAAAAGGAGATTCAGACAACGTTGCCTTTTCGGCTGATCGGGCTCAAGTCGAAGAGCGGATACTCGGATGCTACAGCCGGTGTATTGCCATTCGATTTGAGTTCAGCGCCTCTGGACCGGATCCGCCTGCAGCGCGTCATCGAACGTAAGCCAACGCTCAGTTATTTCTCGATGGGGGATGCGGAAGCGGAACAACACATTCTCAGTGGTGCCTATCAGGCTGAGGACGGCAAGACGCGATGGATGGGCAAACAGGCGCGGCTGATTCTGCAGCCCGCAAAAGAGACCAACGACGCCTCCGCAACGGTCTACGTACCGCCGGTAGCGAAGGCACGCATGCTTTGGCTCGACTGGAATGGTAAGCGTGTCGCGGCGCTTCCCTTAACGAAGGATGGCATCTACACGATCAGCGCGAAGGGGATCAAAACTGGAATGGGACAGGGAGTGTTGACGATCGAGTGCGACGCTACCTTTAGCACCGCGGGCGACACTCGAGAGTTGGGCGTGGTCTTGGTGGAGGCTGGCTTGAAATGAGCCGATTCGCATATGAGTTCACCGGCAGAATCTCGAATTATCGACTTGGGCCATGGACCTATGCGGTTGTGTATTTTCCGGATGAACTTGCTGCTGAATTGCCGCTGAAAGAAAATCCTCGCCTGCGAGTTCGAGGGGAGATTGGGGAGCACGCTTTCGCAGGTGCCTGGCAGCCGACCGGCGGACGCTGGTATCTGAAGTTATCGAAGGACATGCTGAAGCGGCAAGAGGCGAGCGTTGGGGATTGGTTGAGTGTGCGCTTTTACATCGATGATCAGGATGCGGTGGATGTGCCGGAGGCACTACTCGAAGCGCTGAAGAAGGACAAGAAATTTGCGAAGGCGTGGGATGGCTTAACGCCAGGCAAGCAGCGAAGCTGGCTGCTGCCGGTGTTGCAAGCGAAGACTCAAGAGACGATCGCCAAACGCATTGCAGCGCTTAAGGTAGCGTTGGTTCAGAAGTGAGTCCGCCATGCAGGGCACGAAATCGGTTCTCAACTTTTTCGAGCCACTCCAGTAAATTGGTGCGGCGCTGCTCTACCTGTTGATTTGCAGCATTTCTTGCATCTTCGAAAAAGACCTTCCTGGATGCGAGCGACTGCTCCGAAAGAACAAGACGCAGCAAAGACCTGGGGAATGAAATCGCAGATCCATAGCCGCACATGGTCGGGTAGTGCAGCAAGATTTGCCATTCAGGCATATCTAGCAGCTGCAACAGGGATTGAGGGTTCCTGCAAAGATTGAACCAATTCTCCGCATCGTCACGCAAAGCCTCCACGGCGGCTTGAGGGGCATCGAAACAGGTTGGGCCGCCCAACGCGGCCCGACTTGAGGGCATCAACCACATCCGAAGGTGGCATTCGTCAAACTTAGGTCGAGGCGCGCCTCTCTTGTTCTTTCTCTCGCTGTCGAATCTAGCCAAGATGGGCCAATAAATCCCCAGACCGATTCGAAAGAGTTCAGATGGGTATGCATTGGCTCTCCTTTCCGTTGGAGCGATCGGATCAAAAGAAACAACTTCAATCTTGTCGCCCACTGGACGATGGGCGAGTCGATCTGTGAACTCGCTGAAACCACTGGCGCGCAGTTGCGGCCAAAGATGATCGCGAGCCGATATGGCTGAAGTCCTCGCGGAACTAGTGCGTTTGATTCCACTTTGAGGCCGCGTGGACCAGTTTGCTCCAAGAAGTTGGCAATCTTTGTTTAAGGTCTCAAAGGAATCAGGGGCAGTTTCGATTGACTGCCTGATTTGTTGCAGCAATTCTCTGCAGCGATACGCATCAAACTCAACAGACTGAGCTGAGGTAAACACGGATTCAAAGATATCCAGATTGAAAGCTGCAGCCCGATTGATTTCATACAGGCAAGCGAATGGATTGACAGATTCTGGATCCTGCAAGTAGCGATGAATCTTTAGTGTCGCCAAGAGATCGGCATAGCCCTTTGAGCTCCGCGCTGAGACCAACTGAGGCCTGAATGCCTGCTCTCCATCACTAGGCAATTGCTCAGCGGAGATAGCCTGAACGATCTGGCCTAGGTCATTGAAAGTCGTGAGCCAGGGAAGAGCGTCTTCTTCCAGCAGGGCGACGGCTTCTCTGAATACGACCGATGCTGTTTCCCCTTTGGGATCGATATAGAAGAGAAAATCATCTTCGAAGCCATCAACCAAAGAGCGCTTCTTTAGGTTTCGTTGGAAGGTACACGTGCCCCAATCGGGCATGGCCAATCCGTTTCGATCTTTCCTTATATGAAATTCAGCGCGGCAGCCTCGGATGTAGACTCCTGCGTGCAAAGCAAATGAGAAAGTCGTGCAACCGATATAGTCTGCCCGGTAGGAACTGAACGACTCAAAATTGATGACATCCACGAAGGGCCCCCGATGGCGCCATGCGTTTCGATTGTCGAACTTGGAGAAGCCCTTGCGCCGAAGTACTGTCCAAACTTCAGATCGGATGAGTTTGTTGACGGTCTTGCTGTCCATGCGTTCGCACTTACTTGATTATCCGCAACACGTGAACTACTGCTGGCCAAGATTAGAAGGGGAGCAGCGATTGTTGTTTTGAGGTCTTGGGTTTCGAACGAGCGGCTGTTTTCTTGCGGCTGCCGTGCTTCTTGGCCACCTCGCCGATGCCGTTGCGTACGTCAAATCGTCGGCGGAATTCGCTCAGCTTGGAGCGGGCTTCGCGAACGGCTTCCTTATGCTCCACGATCGGTGACGGATAGTCTTCAACTTCAGGAATCCAGCGGCGGATGAAGATTCCTTGAGGGTCATGATCCTCGGCTTGCTTGATCGGATTGTAGATGCGAAGGGTGTTGATGCCGGTGGTGCCAGATTGCATCTGGCATTGGCTCCAGTGGATACCAGGCTCGTAGTCGACGAAGAGCTTGGCGAGATGCAGGCCCACCGGACGCCAGTGGAGCCAGAGGTGGTAAGCAGCGAATGAGACGAGCATGGCGCGCATGCGGAAGTTGATCCAGCCGGTTTCATGAAGGCAGCGCATGCAGGCGTCGATCATGGGGTAGCCAGTGCGTCCTTCAGCCCAGGCGACAAAGCGCTCCGGATTGTAATCGTTTTCGCGCATGCCATCGAAGCCACGGACGAAGTTGTGATGCTCGATGGCGGGTTCGTCTTCGAGTTTCTGCATGAAATGGTCGCGCCAGTGGAGACGCGCGTCGAAAGCGCGAAGCGCGCGGCGCTGCGTTGGGTCTGTGGTGCTCGCAATGTGAGAGCGAAGTTTGTGGACGACCACTCGTGTCGAGATGGTGCCGTAAGCAAGGTGAGTGCTGAGCCGAGAGCAACTGTCTTCGGCGGTGAGGGGCGAGGACATCTCGTAGTGATAGCGATGGCCGCGATGTTCGAGAAAGCTGTCGAGAAGATTGTGGGCAGCTTTACTGCCACCGGGCTGGGCACCAGTTCGATGATCGGGGCCGAGGTTGAGCTCGCGCAGCGTAGGAATGGGGCCGGGTTCGATGAGGATTTTGGGGAGATGTGTGGGAGTCTCAACGACGGGGGCAGCCATGCGGGCTTCCCACTTTTGAGCCCAGCCGTTGCGAGTTTTCAGTCGCCGGATCACACCGCCGTTCGGGGTCTCGTTCCACTCGATTCCGTTGGCCCGCGCCCAACGGCCGACGGCGATGTCGCGTTGGTAGGTAATCGCATTACCGGTTTCTTCGTGGGACCAGAGGCGGGCGAAGCGATGTTCGGCGTGGAGTTGCTGAAGAACCTGGAGGGCCTCTCCCACGCGCACCACAAGGGGCTGGCCAATCCGAGCGAGGGCTTCACGAAGCTCGCGCAGGCAGGCTGAGGTGAAGGTCCAGTGGCTAGGGTCGTAGTCTTGCGCAGCAACTACGGAAGGCTCCACAATGTAAAGGGGCAGCACCGGACCGCGCTGGCTGGCTGCGAGGAGTGGAGCGTGATCGATCAGGCGGAGGTCGCGTTTGAACCAGACGATTTCGATCATGCACCCCTATGGATGCTCCCTTCAAGGAGAATTCGGCAAAAAAGATGCGATTCGCCTATGAGTTCACCGGCCGGGTGGCGAAGCACTCCTTCGGCGATTGGGGTTACACGGTTGTGTACATGCCCGCTGATGTCAAGGCTCAATTGCCTCTCGATGAATATCCGCGCTTGCGAGTGCGTGGGGAGATGGATGACTATCCGTTTCATGGAGCTTGGCAACCAACCGGTGGGGAGTGGTACCTAATGATCAATAAGTCCGTGATGAAGCAGGGCGGCTATCAGCTGGGAGACTGGATCCAGGTGCGCTTCAACATCGATGATCAAGACGCCGTGGATATACCAGAGGCCCTGCAAGATTGTCTGAATGCGGATCGAAAGCTGCGATTGGCCTGGGAGAAGTTAACACCGGGAAAGCAAAGGGGACTGGCCCATCAAGTCGCTACAGCAAAGACTATAGTCACTATCGAAAAACGGATTGAAAAACTCAAGTCGACGTTGTTGGGGAGCTAAAACCGGTCTGCTCCAGTGCGGCATCAAGAACGCGCTCGACGCTAAGCTGGTCGAGATCGTTTGAAGAGAGTAAGCGAACACGGTCCCCGCGGGGTGCCCAGATCGTAGGGTCTGTAGGGCCGAAGAGCGCAAGGGTATTGGCACCAGCTGCGGCAGCAAGGTGGGTGATGCCAGTATCGTTGCCGATATAGAGCGAACCGCCAGCCAGCAGGGCGGCAAGATCTTTCAGATCGTCGACCACTTTAGCTCCAGGAAAGCGCTGGTGGGGAGCGACAACGAATTGAACAGGACGGCCAGTGGTCTCAAGCCAGCGGGCAAGCAACTGGTAGCGCTCAAGCAGCCAGTTCTTCTTGGCGCTACCGCTAAAGGGATGGATCCAAATCATGCGATTCGGCGAGGGTAAAATGCGGAGGCGAGGGATGGAAGGAAGACTCGCCGCCACTTGAGCAGAGAAGAAGTCGGCGGCGTGACTGAGCTCGGATGATGGAAGCGCTTCATGATAAAAAACGCGGGGATGAAGCTCATCCAGCGCCGCCCGAAACTCCTCACGATTCGAACCATACCAGGTGTGGATTTCGTCGAAAGCCAGCAGCCGGGTTTGTAGGGACTCACTGGCAGGAGAGACGCCAACCAGACTGATGCCGGAACCCTCAATCGTATGCGTGGCCGCAAAGTCGATCAGTGGAACAACTTCCTCACGAACCCACACTTCAAGCTCGGCGTCATGGCCAAGATGCTCTAGAGCCGGAAAGCCGAGGATCGAATCCCCAATGCCGCCGGGCCTGATCGCGAGCCGTCGCATTTACCTCACGTCGGCGGTGACGCGGATCTCGATGGTCTTGGGAGTGAGACAGGCTTTATCGCTGCAAGCCTGATAGCGCAGTTTGCCAAGCAACACGTGCATCTGCGGCTCAAGTGTGGCAGGAGCCTTGAGGGTCACCAGAATGTCGAAGTCGCCGGTGAGCACGTTGAGGGGCTTCTCAGAGAACGTGTATTTTTCGTCGTGGCCCACGGGGTACTTGATGGCTTCGGCAACCAGAGGATCGGCTGTGAGCGTCAAGCGCAGCGGGATCAAATAATCCTCTTGAGGCTTGTTGGAATTCACATGAAAGCCGGGCGCGATCTTGCCGTGAAGTTTGAGCGTAGCGCTCTTGCCCCGCTCGATGGTGAGCTTGGCGGGCGGGTCAATCGTAAGCGCCGTGGTGGACTGCGCGAAGGCGCTACTTACCAGCAGGAGCAGCCAGTAGAGCCTGGATATCTTTGTCATATTCACTCTTGGAAACAAGGCCGACGTGGACGCCGGCAATCATGCCGTTCCGGTCAATTAGGAACGTGGTGGGCAGCGACTCGACACCACCATACAACTGCGCCGTAGAATCATCACCACCAAGAATCCGGTAGTTGACCTTCTTTTCGGCGATGTAAGGCTTGATCACCTCCCAGCCTTCTTCGTCCATGGCGACGCCGAGAACAGCGAAACCCTTGTCTTTGTACTTCTGCTCAAACTCGACGAACCAGGGAATTTCCACCTTGCAGGGCCCGCACCAGGTCGCCCAGAAGTTGAGCAGCACGGCTTTGCCCTTGTATTCCGAAAGCGAGACCACCTTGCCGTCCGAATCCTTCAACTTGAATTCGGGCGCTTTCTTGCGGTCCTTGGCGGGGCGGACGCTGGCAGCGTCGACCCTGGATTCCGTGGAGCACGAAACAAAGGCCAGCGAGAGCGCGGCGATAGTGAAAATGGATGCGAGTTTGATGGGGATGCTCCTGTGCTTAGTTTATACCGGCAACCTTCTCTTGTTATAAAGATGAGAAAAGTAACGGCGGCGTTGCGAAGAAATCGCAGCGTTCGGATTTGTCAGGGCCGCAGCGGTGTCGCAAAAGGCTTCGCAGATATAGGCCTTCGATTGCTGGGGCGCGTCCGGGCGATAACGGATTTCCGATGAGAGGCCCGTGTGGCGCGGCCGCTTCTCCTTTTGGAGAACGGCAGCCCAGGCTTTGCGCTCAGCATTGGACAGGCGGCGCCACACGAAATGGTAGATCTCGTGGGCGACGATGTTGACGAAATCCGGCGCGTGGGCGAGAAGGTCTGAGTCGAAAACAATTTCGCGGCGAGGGAGAAAACTCGCCGCGAAAACATCCATACCAGGGCCGGGGCCGAACTCAAGCTTGCCGCGATAAGCTCGCATCTCGCGAGCGAACTTCACCGTTAGGGCTTGGGGGCTGGGGCCGCCGCTGGGGCTTTGCCGAAGAATGCTGGATCCTCCACCTTTGCGTCGGCTGTTTCCTGAGTTGTTTTGAGCCATTCCTGGAATACCTGGTCCCGCAACTGGCTCGACATGAGGCTCTTGACCTCATCGAGGGGTTGCGCGGTGAGTTCGGATACTTTGAAGATGTAGAAGCCGTTGGGCTGCTTGACGGGGTCGCTGTATTCGCCAACCTTCAGAGAGAAGATCGCCTTCTTGAGCTCGTCGGGGATTTGATCGGAACGGCGGATGGTGCCGAAGTCGCCGCCTTTGGCCTTGGAAGCAACATCGTCCGAGTTGGCTTCGACGAGTTTCTTGAAGTCCCCGCCAGCGCGGAGTTGCTTGACGATGTCTTCCGCCTTCTTCTGGGCATCGGCTTCAGACACCTTGGGCTTCTCGCCTTCCTTCGCGGGAGAGGCCGAATAGTTGATGAGGATCACCTGCAGCTTGGCCTGCGTGTAGTTGTCTTTATTCTTGTCGTAGAAGGCTTTCAGCTCTTCGTCCTTGACGACGATCTTGCTGCGGTAATCTTCCACGTAAGCCTGGGAGAGAATCTGGAGGCGGGTGAACTCAAGGCGCTGCTTGTACGGCACGGCCTGATCCACTTTGGCATCTTCGGCAAGCTTCGAGAACTTCATCAGGACAGCGTACTGCTTGAGGAAGCCCTCTTTATCCTGTTGGTAGAACTGCTGGAACTGCTGCGGCAATCCCTTCGAGAAATCCTCAAGTTGCTTCGCTGTAACGGGCTGACCGTTGATCGTAGCCACAACCTTATCGCCTTGTGCCAAGGCAAAACCAGCGCTCATGAGGAGCGCAATCACTGAATGTTTCACTTGTTCTTTTAGACTAGCAAGAATCCGAAAGGTTACTTCGCGATTGGGACTAGAGCGAAGACAGGTGCCCCAAGGCCGAGTTCGTCGCGGAGATTGGTATACGGGTCCTTGCCCTGGCCGTAGCCAAGTAGCAGGCCGTCGGGAAGCTTGCCCTGGAAGTGCAGCAGGATAGAAGACCCTTCGAGCGTGGTTTTATAGATAAGCGGCAGAACGTCGCCTTGGGCGTTATGTACCGTAAAGCCGGAAGGACGGCCAGCACTGACGAGCTTGCCATTCACTTCGCTGAACTTGACGCGAATGGCTTGGCCTTCAACGGCAATCCCGTCAAAGTGCGGACCCTTCTTGGCTTTGCCGGCGGCGACCGTGGCCATGGCGCGGCCGATCCGCTTCAGATCGACGGTGGAAACATGGATTCCGTCATCAAGATCGCTATCGACGGTGGAAAACATGACTGAGTTGCCAAGGCGAGGTTCGGAGAGGCGCTGGAGTTCTTGCACCTGATTCCAGGAGGCGACATTTGTCGCGTTGACGTGGCGGCCAATTTGCAGATAGTGGAAGGCGAGATCGGGTTGGCCAAGGTCAGCGCGGAAAGCAGCAACGAGCTTTTCGAATTTGTCCTGAAACACGGCGGAGGCCTTGGAGTTCGCGTCCGATTCGCCTTGATACCAGAGAATGCCTTTGATCTTGCCGACAAGAGCGGCACGGCGGATGGTGGCACCGTAAAGGGAATCCCCAGCCTTATCCTTGAGACCAGCAGACCATTGGTCCATCGAAGTGCCGCCGTGGGCACAGGGAAAAAGGCCAACCGGCACGCCGGTACGCTTTTCATATTCGACGGCAAAGGGCAGGCCGAGGCCAGCACCCTTCTTGCGACCCGCACGGAATTTCTCGAGGGCTTCGCCACTCAGGCGTTCCAGCTCTCCGGCGGCATTCTTGCGCCAGTGGACACGATCAGCGGCGGAGGGCAATTCGTGCAGCGGCTCTTTGGCCGCGACCCATTCGTCAGACTGGTTGAAGGAGTTCACCTTGTCAGAGGGCTTCTCAACATCGATCAAATCGCCGACGCCCTCCATGTTCGATTGGCCGGCAAGCAGCCAAATGTCACCGACGAGGATGCTCGAGCGGGCTGCGATGGCGGCACCCATGCGTGAGGTGCGAAATTCGAGGCGGTAGGGGCCACCGGTGGGGACGCCCTTGAGAGTGGTAACCAGCTTGCCGTTGTCAGCCTTGCCGAGGTTGTTTGCGATGAAGCCCGGCACGGGGACGATGCCGCGCTTGAGACTGAGGAAGATGTCTTTGCCGTCGCCGCCAGAGACGCTGAGTTCGAGGGGGATGTCTACTTTGCCGTCTGTGCCACGTTGGTAGACCTGATAGTCGACGGGGCCTTTGACGATGGAGATAGCTTGTGAAAATGCGAGAACTGCGGTGAGAGCGAAGAGGCTTATTGTGCGCACAGGTGCGATTGTATCAAGTGGCAAAAGCTAGAAGATAGAGACCGGAAAGGCGGTGGTAAAGATCTCGCGTGCCCCTGGGCTGAGTGAAGCCAGTATTGGGCGAGATGCTGGATCGATCATGCGGACGGCCGTGTTGGTGGTGTGGAGCAGGTAGTCGCCACCATCGACTGTGTAGAGACGGTAAACGCTCTCGCCTCGTGGGATGGTGATGGAGCCGGACAGGGTCATTGTGGCGGCATCGATGATGGCGATGCCGTTGGTTGACACGCAATAGACTTCTTTACCTGTGGAATGAAAGACACATGGGATTTGCGAGAAAAGATTCGCGCGACCCGTGTTTGCACCTACCGTAAACGAACGAGTGGTGATGTCAAAAATGAGGGTAGAAGTTGGACCGCCACCGCGAATGAAGAGATAGTCGCCATCAGGACTCATGGTCGAAGAATCGAACTGGGCAAAGGCAGAAGGCATGGGAATGACTTCGACCGTGGTCAGGCTTGAGACCTGAACGATACGAATGCCGGCAGCCCTGTCCATCAGGTACAGTAATGAGCCGTCCAGAGAAGAGTGAATGCTCTGGACCGAGGAACTGGAAGGGAGTGCGAGGGAACGGACGATGCGATTGGTGAGGACATCAATGAGGATCAACTGGTTGGCGGAGGGTGCTGCGATAGTGAGGCCATCGGGGGACGCAGCCAGGCTCGAAGTAAAGCCCGGCACGAGAATTCGGCTGACGGGGGCGAGCGTCCTGGCGTCGATAACGATGACGGTGTTGTTGCCACTGTTGTCGGCGATGTAGATGTAGGCCGGGGTTGCTATGGAGGCAGAATTGGGAGGATCCGATTCTGTCCCATCATAATTTTGCACATTGCTCAGTTCGGCCTTGGCATCCCCGTTTAGTAAATCTCTTGCGGGACCAATCGGAACCCAGGCCTTTTTGTCGCGGTCATAATCATAGTCCTGAATGACACGGCTCAATTTTTCTCCGTCAAGGGTTTTTGTGATGATTACCTTTTGGAAGGGGCGACCGTTTTTTTTGCCACGAACGACTTCACGCTGTTCAGTGGGGAAACAACTGGAGAGCAAACAGAACAAGAGGGCTAGCGTGAGAACTTTGAGGGTGCTCATCGGAATTGCACGCTCCTCGACTGGAGATTCAAATGAAAGACCGAGGCTGCATCAAAGCCAGGCAGAGTTCGGGTGGAACCTTGGGTATTGGGGATGGTGATCAGGGAGAGATAGCCAGTAGGCGCGTCGTAGCTGGCGGGGTCTCTGGGGAGTGTATTGGCAATGTAGGCAGGCACAGTGAGGGCGGCGTCCTCAGAGCGCGCGACGCAGGCGAAGAGACTGCTGGCATTTTTTGCTCGATTGAAATTGGAACCCATCGCTACGACCAGGCCACCCTGCTGTGGGGCCCAAGTGAGGTTGATGGGCTGGCCTGCGCGGAAACGGAAATTTGCATTGCGGTTGGTCCAGCTTGAGGAGAGGTCGGGAGTGGTACGGACGCTGATTGCGGGTAGATCTGTTGAGGCGGCGGTAGTGATCAGCAGTTCTCGATTGACCGGAAAGAAAAGGGATACGGGTGAGGATGTGGGGAAATTGCCGCCTAGCTTCGCGAAGAAGATGTTCTTCAGGTCAAGGAACTGATTGAGAACCGCGGTTGAGACAGCCTGAATCGAAATGGGCGCGCCGATATTTAGAGCAGCGCCGGAGAGGCCGGGCAGGATGGAAGTAAACTCCTGAGCCATGCCGCGGGTGGTGTGGGTGGCGCAGGAGCCTGGGGGTGGCAGCGAGTCGAGGAGTTGCCAGGCGAAGGGGTTGGCAGCATATTGGGCGAATTGCGCAAAGCCGGTATCGGAGTTGAACTCAAAGGGTTCTGGATTGGCGACATCGATTAGATAGGAAGAACGAGACGTTACGATGCGCGCCAGCTTGCCGCCCTTTCTGATTACCGAGGATGAGGGGCTGTGCGGATCGGCGCAGGCGTTGGGTTGAGAGGCAATGGCGATGGTGGCAGTGTTTGAGGTGATGCCGCCCGCCAGAACTTGAATTGGAACCCAGCAGCCTTGTGCGACGTTGGGAGGTATGGTAACCACAAGCTGATCGAGACCAGAGCAACAGGGGGCTCGACCGGCGTAGAGACGCTGGGCGGGGAGGCCACCGATGAATACAGACACGTTGCCGGGCAGGTCGCCTGCCGTTGGGGCGACGTTGTCGGGGTATGAGACTGGGCCGAGGCCGGAACCCCAAATGGTGATGACTTGTCCTGGTTGAGCGGCTTGCTCCAGAGAGTTGATGGGCTGGGTGCCGGGATCGATGAAGTTGGTGACAATGGCAGGGCCGAAGCCGCCGGAGTTGATCGAGAAGATGCCGAAGTTGGATTGGACGACTTCGACGGGGATGATGTTGGACGTGCTGGCGTTGAACTGAAGACGGAGGACGGACTTGCCTAGTGGAGCGTTGCTGGGGAGGATGGCGTTGATTTGTCCGGCCGAAACGAAGACGGGGAAGGCGTCGAAGGTTTGCGTGCCTCGAAGGATTTGGAGTCGGACACCGGCGAGACTGGTGCCGAGGGGAAAGGCACTTGCAGTGGCTGGAGTGGCGGGACCTAAGTTACGACCAAAGACCGTGAAGAGGCCGCCACGAGGGAGGCCTGAGTTGGGAATGCCCGCCGGGGAATACGTAGCGGCGTGATAGGCACCGCGGTAAAACAGAAAGGGTTGCTGAGCCTGGGCGGTTAGGATTGAGAGAAATAAGAGTGCTACTAAACGCATTGTGCCTACCTTGGCTGCCCGATGCCTCCTGAGAAACCACGCGGTAGCCTGATCATAGCGGGTAATAAGGTGATTGCAAACAGCACCGGAAAGATGAAGGGTCCGAACCGGGCACATGGGTAACGGAATAAACCGGGCACATAGGTAACACTTTTGGCTGGAGGGGGAAGCACCCGATGGCCTGGAAAGAGACTTGTGTGATCGAGCAAAGAGAAGAGTTCATCG
>VFZU01000061.1 GCA_016870995.1 Acidobacteriota bacterium | reverse complement strand
CTTGTTCGTGCTCGCCCCAGCTTCCAGGATCCGCGCGATCTCTTCATTGCTGTACCGCTTCTTCTTCATTGATCTCTCCTTTCCTCTTGAAAGATCCTATGATTTCCGCTGGTACGATTTTAGGGCGTCAGGTCACTATGTGCGCCTTGCGTACATTCCCAGCGGTTGTTTAATCGCCGAAGTCACCCTCAAAAACAGCCTCGGATTCATGGATAAAAAATCACTGCTCCTTGGCTTGCTCGGAACTCTCGCTTTCCTTGCCTCAAGATTTGAGATCTTTCTGTCCAGCAACCCGACAAAGTTTCATTCCATTCTCTTTAGTGTTTCCGGCATTGGAGCTGTTGCGTCGCTAATTTTGATATTTTTCTCCGCGGAAGCGATTCTCGGTTACAGCTTCGTTGGCGCACCATACACGTGGCTCCAATGGATTGGCAATCGAGGATTCTCCATATATTTGCTTCACGGGCCAATTTCTAAATTCACGATTCTTTCAGTGGCATCGCTGGCACCGCAATCCGGATGGCTCTTGGGTGCTCAGATCCTCCTGTACTTACTGTGTTTGACGACGACCTTGTTCCTCTCCAATTTCACCTATCGCCTCATCGAAGTTCGGTTCACCGCCCGGCTCCTAAAGGCTCTCCGCCTTAAGCCTTAAACATCGCAAAGTATTCCAGGCAATAAATCCAGCAGCACACTCCCAGCAACAACCACATCGCATCTCGCGTAAAGTTCCCCCGTCTCATTTGCCACCACGCCACCACAGCCACCGGAGCCGTCCCTAACACTGCCGCCCACACCTCATGCTTCTGATCCTGCAATTCCCAACACGCCGCCGCCAGCGTCACTCCAAACCCCAACATCCAACCCCACTGAGAAAACCTCGGCAACACCAGCAGCGCCAACGCCACCACCACGCTATATGCAAACCTCACTTGCAAATTTAAATCCACACCAATCACCAGCGCCGCGAGCAACGGATATCCCACCCAATCCCATTTCCCAAACTCCTTCGACTCCACAGGAGCCTCCTGCGGCACGGCAAACCACATCACCCCACCCATCACCAACCCAAACGTAAACTCCATCATCTTCCAACCCGGAAACCCAGCCACCGGCACCAGGTTAAAGAAACTCCCCCCGCCAAACCCCAATGCGCCGCCAACACAACCGTACAATGCCAAACGCCAACTGATCTTCTCCCGCAAGAACACCAAAACCACCAGCGCCGACAACAACAACCCCGCCCAGATCTCCGCCCTCGGCTTCACAAAGGGATGTGAAAAGTAGATCAATTTGGGCTCATTCACAAACATCCACCCCGCCTGCGTCGCCCCCAGCAGCAGCAACGAAATCCGCACCGGCCTCGCCGGCATCACCCAGGCCAAACTCAAGATCGTCCCACCCAGCAATCCCCAAATCGCACCCTTCACCGTCAACCCCGTCAACCCCCACCAACGCGTATCCACATCTCGCAATAACCCAATCGTCTGCCCATAAGTCATCTGCCCGCCCAGCCCAATGCCAATCGCGCAAAGCCCCACGAGCAAGCTCGCCTGTCGTGCAGTCCACTTGCGCTGATGCGCCACCGCCATCGCCCACAAGGCCCCTGGGATCATCGCCCCCAACGGACCTCCGCCGATCGAGCCCCGCAGCGCCCAACCGATTGACATCATCAACGCCGCAAGGATCATCTAGACAACCTTTGCCACTTCCGCAAACGACAACCGCGGCCCACGCGGCCGCAAATGGCTCCGGTCTCCATACCCCAGATTGCAAAGGAAGTTCGATCTCCAACTCGTCCCTTCAAAGAACGCCGCATCCACCGCCGCATTGTTAAAACCCGACATCGGCCCACAATCCAGGCCCAATCCCCGCGCCGCAATCATGAAATACCCCGCCTGCAACGTCCCGCTCCGCATCGCAAACTTCTCTGTAGCCTCCGGCTTCCCCTCAAACATCCCTCTCACATCCGAGTGCGGCCACAACACATTCATCCGCTCATAAAACTCCAGATCGTTGGCAAAAATCGCCGTCACCGGAGCCGCCATCGTCTGCTTCACATTCCCCGCCATCAGGCAAGGCTTCAATTTCTCTTTGGCCTCCACAGAGCTCACAAACATCACCCGCATCGGGCTTGCGTTCATCGACGTCGGCCCCCATTTCATCATTTCGTAGACTTGCTCAAGCAATTCCGGGGCAACCCCACGTTCCTGCCAACCCGAAAACGTCCGCGCCTCCCGCAACAGCAAATCAAAGCTCACATCATTAATTCGAGTCATGTTCAGCAGGATACCGAAAATTCTGCATCTCACTCAGAAATTCAGCATCCCTCTTCACCATGCATGATGATAATTTCCCTGTTGGAGAGCTTGTTCACCTTTATGTCGATGGTGCCTTTGGTCGCCGTGAACTGATCGATCGTGTTCTCAAGCTGACAGGCAGCATGGCGGCCACGTTAGCCGTGCTTGGTTCCTACGAAGAGCTCAATGCCCAGGCCACGCCCGTGCCTCCTGGCGTCCGCGTCTCCGAAAACGACCCTGACATCGAAGCGCGCGACGTCACCTACTCCGGCGAAGCTGGCAATCTCTTCGGTTACCTCGTTATCCCCCGCCGCGCTCGCGTTGAGCCGCAGCCGGGTGTCATCGTCATCCATGAAAATCGCGGCCTCATAGAACATATCCGCGATGTAACCCGCCGTGTTGCGAAGGCGGGCTTCGTTGCCCTGGGTGTCGACATGCTCAGCCGCCAGGGCGGTACCTCCCAATTCACCGATCCCACCCAGCAAACCGCCGCCTACAATCGCGGCAACGCTATCGATCGCCGTGCCGACCTCATCTCCTCGCTCGACTACCTGAAGCGTCTCGATACTCTCGTCATCCACAACCGCATCGGTGTCGTCGGCTTCTGTGCTGGTGGTGGAATGATCTGGGATCTTCTTTCCAACGTCTCAGAACTCGCTGCCGCCGCCCCCTTCTACGGCACGCCCCTTCTCACCGCCGAAGCCGTTGCCCCCATTCAGACTCCCGTCCTGGCCATCTACGGCGAGACCGATCGCACCTTCACTCGCAACATGCAGATCTCTGCTGGCTTGCTCTCGGCGGCCAATAAGCGCTACGGCCTCCACGTCTACGAAGGCGTCGGCCACGCCTTCCACAACGACACCGGTGCCAACTACAACGCCACTGCCGCTGCCGACGCTTGGTCCCGCACCATCGCCCACTTCAACAAGTTCCTTAGGGCTTAGGCGCACTCCACGGCGGCTGCACGCCGTTCACCCTCGCATAAGCGATCAGCTGTCCAAAGTATTCCGCCAGGTGTGTGTCGATCGCGATGTAAACCCCGCGCATCGTCGATGGCTTCCCAAACACCACCATCTCCCGATCCAACACCGCCGCACGCAGCGTCGGCAACACCTTTCGAATCGCCCCAAAACTCTCTTCAAGCACCGCCACCGATTCCGCCTTGCTCAGCTTCACCAGCGACTTCTTATCCGCATCCGCAAACTTCTGCTTCAGTAAATCTGCCGGCGGATTATCCGTCCCCATCGACAACTGCACCTTGTTGCTATAAGCCAGATGCAACACCGCTTCACGGAACGAACGAACCCCCTCGCTCGGCCTCCAGTCAAACTTCTCCTCCGGCATCGCCTTCACCAACTCAAGCGTCTTCTTCGCATAATCCTCAAACTCATTCAACACATCCGCCGCCGCCACCGGGGCCGGCACATCCTTCACAGCCAGCAACTCCACATCAAAAATCAACTCCGCCTTCGCCGGGATCGCCCCTCGACCCGCCTCCCCATAAGCCATCTGATACGGGATAAACAACCGTCGCTTCCCACCCACCTTCATCCCTTCAAATCCCGCCTCCCATCCTGCAATCACTCTCCGCCGTCCCTGCACAAACTTCAACGGATCATTCCGGTCTCGTGACGAATCGAACTTCTTCCCATCCGTCAGCCACCCCGTGTAGTGCACCGTGTACTCCTGCCCAGGCTTCGCCGCCTCCCCGGTCCCTACCAGAACCTCGGCATACCGCATCCGCACAAATTCTTTCTCGGGAGCTTCAATCGCCGGAATCTGCCCCAGCACCATCAATAACGTAAGGAGTTGCATCACCCTTCAGCCTAACCCCACTTAACTTCCGCGTGCCCGCCTCCCGCGCCAGATACGCAATCAGCTCCGCCGCCGCCCTATAACTCAACCCCTCCGCCCGGATATTCGACACACAATTCCTCTCAGCGTCGGTCCTTCCCACTCGCGGCCCATACGTCACATAAGCCCCCAGGCTATCCGGCGACGTCAACCCCGGCCTCTCCCCAATCAACATCACAACCACCTTCGCCCCCACCTGCTCTCCGATCTCATCCCCAATCGCCACCCGTCCTCTCACAGCCACAACCACAATTCCTACCGGCAACAACTCCTTCAACCTCGCCACCATCTCCGCCGCATGCCGGTGCACCGCCAGCGCCGACAACCCATCACTCACCACAATCGCCACCTCACAGCCCACAAACGACAACCGCCCCGCCACCCGCCTCCCCAAATCCGGTCGTAACAAATAACTCTTCCGGTCCCGCGCCATCGATTCCACCAACACATGCTCAAACCCCAGCGACCCCGCATCCATCTCCATCCACACTGCATCCCGCGCCCGCGCATGATCCAGGTCAAACCCCAACACCTCACGCGTACTCAGCGACTCCCCACGCCGCTCCAGCCCCACCCGCGCTCCTGTAAACCGGCTCAGGTCAATAGCCACGTCTGCTCCAATACTTCCGGCTTCTTCGCCAGCCACGCTTCAAACTCCGGCGCTGGCCGCAACCCCAGCAACCGCCGCAAATACAACGCATCATGAAAGCTCGTGCTCTGGTAATGCAGCATGATGTCATCCGCCCCCGGCACACCCATGATGTAGTTACACCCCGCTGCGCCCAGCAGCGTCAGCAACCCATCCATGTCATCTCCATCCGCCTCCGCGTGGTTTGTGTAACAAACATCACACCCCATCGGCACGCCCAGCAACTTCCCGCAGAAATGATCCTCAAGGCCGGCCCTTGCAATCTGCTTCCCGTCATACAAATACTCCGGCCCAATAAACCCAACCACTGTATTCACCAGCAGCGGCCGATATCTCCGCGCCACCGCATAAGCACGCGCCTCGCACGTCTGCTGATCCATCCCATGATGCGCCCCCGCCGACAGCGCGCTCCCCTGTCCAGTTTCGAAATACATCACATTCTCCCCGCGCCCCAGCGACCGCGCCATCTCATAAGCCTCATCCAGCATCGCGAGGTCAATCCCAAAACTCCGGTTCGTTCCCTCTGTCCCCCCAATCGACTGAAACACCAGATCCACCGGTGCCCCCGCCTTCATCGCCTCCATCTGCGTCGTCACATGCCCCAGCACGCAAGATTGCGTCGGGATCTCCAGCCTCTCCCTCACCCCATCGATCATCTTCAAAATATCCACCAGCACCCGCACACTATCCGTCGCCGGATTCACACCAATACAAGCATCCCCACTCCCCAAACTCAACCCGTCCAGCATACTCGCCGCAATCCCCTTCAAATCATCACTCGGATGATTCGGCTGCAGCCTTGTCGACATCCTCCCCGCCAAACCAATCGTCGTTCGAAACCGCGTCACCACTCGAATCTTCGAAGCCACCAGAATCAGATCCTGCACCCGCATCAGCTTCGATACCGCCGCCGCCATCTCCGGCGTCACCCCCGCCGCCACGGCGCTCAACTCTTCAGCAGAAGCCTCCAGCAACCAATCCCGAAACTCCCCCACGCACAACCACCCCACAGCCCCAAACGCCCCTTCATCATGCGAATCACAAATCAGCCGCGTCACCTCATCGTCTTCATAAGGCACCAGCGGTTCATCCAGAAACCTCCGAAGAGGCACCTCGGCCAACTCCAGCCGCGCCCTCACCCGCTCTTCTTGGCTCGACGCCGCCACCCCCGCCAACACATCCCCACTCCGAAGTGGGCTCGCCTTCCCCATCAACTCCTTCAACTTCACTGCTCACCCCTCCGCGCCCGCGCAAACTCCTCCTCCGGCGACAGGATCAGCTGATGCCGCGCATAAAACGCAAACCACGCCAATCCAACGGCAAACCAAACCACCGCCCCATACACTCCCTTCACATACTCGGCATTGGCAAACAGAGTCCCCAGCGTCGTCAAAGCAATCAACCCACTCACCACCGCTCCAAACACCCCCAGCGGGCTCCGGTACGGCCGCTCAAGCGACTGCATCCGCCATCGCAACAACACATACGAAGCCATCTGCAGCACATACGCGATCACCGCTCCAAACACCGCCATGTTCAAGAGAATCGCCCCCACCGGGCTGTCATGCGGAGCATAATGGATCGCGAGCGCCGCTGCAAACCCCAACGCCGCCCCTGCCACCAGCGCCCGATGCGGCGTCTTCCTCACCGGATGCGTCTTCGACAACCAAACCGGAAAATACCCCGCACGCGACAGCGAATAAATCTGCCGACCATAAGCAAAAAGAATCGTGTGAAAGCTCGCGATCAAACCCACACAAGCCACCACCGCCAGCAATTTGCTACTCGCCGAATTTCCATAAGCCGCCACAAACCCCAGGAACAGCGGCTCATTCGACACCGCCACTGCAGAAGCCCCCGGCGCACTGCCAGCTCCCAGCGTCAATGTCAAAAACGCACACACCACCAACGTCGCAAGTCCCCAGCTCAACCCGCGAGGAATATCCGCCACCGGATCATGGCTCTCCTCCGCCGCCAGCGGCAACTGCTCAATCGCTAGATAAAACCACAACGCAAACGGCAAACAAGCCCAGAACCCCGCCACCCCTTTCGGAAAGTAAGGCGCTGCATACCTCGCCAAATCGAACTGCGGCGCAACCGACACCCAATACGTCACCAGCGCAACGAGAGCCGCCACCGTAATCACCAACGAAAACCGAAAGCTCAACTCCACGCCCCACACATTCAACGCCACAAACAGCGCATAGCAAATCAACCACCACAGCGGCTCATACTCTTTCCCTGTCCCGAAGATCGCTCCCAAATACCCGCCAATTCCCACAACAATCACTGCCGGCGTCAGGATGTATTCCATGTTCTCGGCGAGCCCCGTTACATACCCGCCCCACGGCCCCATCGCACTCCGCGCAAACGAATAAGCCCCGCCCGTATGCGGCAGCGCCGCCGCCATCTCCGCGATCGACAGGCATAACCCCACATACATCAGCGTCACCACAACCAAGGCAAGAATCATCCCGCCAAACCCGCCCGCCGCCAATCCAAAGTTCCAGCCAAAGAAATCCCCCGAGATCACAGCCCCGACGCCCAGCGCCCAAAGCTGCCACACCCCGGCATGTCTCTTCAATCCGCGTTCTTCTAAAAATTCCGCGCTCGCCGCCTTGTAGCTAGTTTTCACCACGATAGATCTGACCATTGTAGCCATCAACTGCGATCTGATTAGTCGAATCAAATGACCCACCCCCACTCCATTACAAATTCGTACCAGTCCATAAGGATTGAATCCTCTGAATCCCCTTTGGCGTCTCCAAGTCAAAAGACACAACCGATGTGGACTACTGACTCCCTCGACCACCTGCTGCACCAGCTCGCCAACCACACTCCCAACAACGACCCTGTCCTCTCCGGCTACCTCAATCGCGACCCCGAAGGCCGCCAATACTTTGAGAGCCAATCCGCCCTCCTCCGCAACCCTGCCCTCGCCGACTACATCAAAACCGCCCGCCATCTCTTCAAAACAGGCAACCCAAACAGCTCCGCCTTTGCCTTCTTCATCCGCGGCGGCCAGCGCATGTTCCTCCATCAGGTCGAACTCGCCGAACGAACCCAAAACGCCCTCACCCAATCCATCCTCCCCTCGCTCTACAACCTCACCGAGGTCCGCGACAACCTCGACCGTTTCAGCCTCCTCCACATTCGCCCAGACTCGGTCGCCTTAAGCCACCACGAACTCGGCCACCTCAACTCCGAGCTCAGCTTCCGCGCACCATTCCGTTCAGAGTCCTGGTCCAACGCTCTCATCGAATGCATGCGTCGTCTCGCCGATCGCAACCTCAATCAACCGAACAACACCTGGATCATCGCTGCCGAAAAAAACCTCCTCGATCAATCCCGCCGTCTCTTGCGCCGTCGCGTTGACTTCCTCGAAGTTGATCCGAAGGCCGACACACAAACCGTCCGCCGCCTCGCTCACTCCTTGATCGAACGCAGCCGCCGCGGCCAACCCGTCCATCTCGGCGACACGCCCGTGCTCGAAGCCCTTGCTCACAAACCCGTCAAGACCCTCGCCCTGCACGCCCGAAGCAAGAAGGATCTCGCGCTCCGCTGGATCCGCGCTACTGACAATCCCTTCACCTTCCACGACCAGGCGGTCTGGCTCGCCCACCGCAATCGCACGCACGTTGAGATCGTCAACCACTCCGAAGAACTCACCGCCGCCGTCGGCAGCGCCTGCCTGGTATCCGCAAGGTCCTGAGTCTTTGTCCCTTGCTTCTGAAAGCTGCCCTTTCCTTTACGACGTCGAAGCCTTTCCACAATTCGGGGCGCGGCCCAAAACAGAATGCCGTACAGCAATGCAGGCGGCGCGAAGGCCATAGCGAGAAAGACCGCGAAGATCGCAAATGAGTTGCCCATTAAGCGCCCATCGTCACGGCTGAGGCTATCCACAGCAGCGCCCAAGCGGCTGATACCAAGCCGAACAAATGTTTCAACGTCATCAGAGATCATTATGCGGAAATCGTGAAAGCGTTTCGCATAAGCTCTCCCAACAACGGGTGTGATTTCAAATCGCTGGTTTCTTTTTCACCGATCAAACGGCGCAAGGCCGTGCGCTCGGCTTCTCCTGCCAACATCGCCGCCCTTGCGCCAGCTACTTCTTTACGGCCAAACTCCCCATCACCTTCTCCGCGAAGTAATTCATCACCTTCGCATCGTTCCGCGCCGCCTCATAAAACGCTGCCTTCGCCAACTGGTCCTTCCGCGTCACCAGCCCCTCGCGAATCCCCTGCTGCACCCGCGGATCGTTCAGATCCCTCTGCCCGGCCGGCTCCTTGCTCAATACCTTCAGGATCCGGTAGCCCTCTTGCGTCTTGATGATGTTCGACGCAGCTCCTGCAGCCAGCCCCATAATCAACTTCTTCAATTCAGGGTTCGCCTTGTCGAGCGTGCTCTCACCCATAAAGCCCAAATCGCCACCGTTGGCCGCCGTTTGTGGGTCTTCTGAGTAGTTGGCAGCCAGAGCGCCAAAATCCTCTCCGCTCTTCAGTCGCTGCTCAATCATCACGATCTTTGCCTTCGCCTGTTGATCGTTCTTGGCCTTGTCGTTCTTCAGGTTCCGCACACTCGGGTCTTCCATCGGCGTCACTAAGATCTGAGCCAGGTGCACCTGTGGTTCGGGCAAATTGAAATTCGCCTTGTTTGCGTTGTAGTAATCCTTGATGTCCTGATCCGTGATGTTGATCAGGCTTCGGATTTCCTTATTGAACAACTTCTCAATCGACAACTCCCGCCGGATCTGACCCTTCAGATCATCCGCTGTCATCTTCCGCGCCGCAAGCTGCTTTTGAAACTCCTCCTGCGTATACGGAGCCTTCATCTCATTCAACTTCGCATCCACATCTGCATCTGTTGCAAGCAGCCCAAGCTTCTCTGCCTTCTGCAGCATGATCTCGTTATCGATCAGCACTCGCAGGAATTCCAACTTCTGGCTCGTTACCTGATCGTCCGTAACGCGCTCGTTGGCTCCGCCAAACTGAAATGCAAATTGCTTATCCAGTTCCGCGTAGGTAATCGGCTTGTCGTTCACAGTCGCCGCAACATCGGGCGATGGCTTGCGATTACAGGCCACTCCCGCCAACAGCACCCCGGCAAGGGCGCAGAACAATGCGTTTCTCATGGGAAACTCTTATTGTAGTCAATAGACAGCTTCTTCATGCACAACATTCTTCGCGCGGCCACTGTGCTTTGCGTCATCTCCGTCTTCCTCAACTCCTGCTCTTCTTCTCCGGCACTGCCAGGCCAGCCCACCAAGCCTGCCACCAACCCTTACAACCAGGCCTTCTGGGACACCTGGTCCGATGGCTACGCTGAAGTCTCCACCTACCAGCTCCTCATGCCGCGCTACGGCGAGCCCCGCGAGGGCGAGTCCATCATGATCTTCGTCTCCGAAACTTTTTCCGAGCGCCAGCGTGTCAAAGCCGACTCCGGCAAGAATCCCAAGTCCGACGAGTTTCCGGTCATGAAGCTCAACTGGCAACGCAACTATCAAACCGGCATCTACGACTACTCAGAGATGCTCTCGAGCTTCCTCGGCCTCGCCCCCATCGCCGGCCGTCCCCTTGGCACCCTTGCCAAAGCCAGCTTCTCGCGTCAGGAGTGGTGCGGCCACATGTTCGCTCAGGCTCTGTTCGACGCCAATCGCATCCGCATCTCAGGCACCAGCTACTTCGATGGGGATGCCGATCTCACTCAAACCATGAATGGCCCCACCACAGGCATTTCTGAAGATGCACTGGCCTTCTGGGCCCATGGCATGGCCGAGCCTTTCCTCGAACCAGGCCAAAGCAAAGACGTTCCATTCCTCACCAGCCTCCGCAGCGCTCGCGATGCTCACCAACCCATGGCTTGGTCCCGCATCAACCTCACTCGCAATGCCGCCCTTCAAACCATCGAAGTTCCCGCTGGCGAATTTGAAGTAGAAGTCTTCACCGCTCAACTCGCCAATGGTCGTGGCTTTGTCTTTTTCGTTGAAAACGAAGCCCCCCACCGCATCATTCGCTGGCGCTACACCTCCGGGGAGACCGGCGAACTCGTCGCCACTGAACGCGTCAAATATTGGGAGCTCAACCGCCCGGGTGGGGAAGATGCACTCCGCACTCTCGGCCTCGAACCACGCGCTCCTCGCTTCTCCCCAGAGGAGTAAGATAACCTCGATGCGCTTCTTCACTTATCAAAAAGCCGTCGATCTCCTCCCGCAAGTCACCTCACTGTTGAAGTCCGCCATCGAAGCGAAGGCCGCGCGCAAGAAGTCCGAAGCAGACCTTTCGGCCTACAAGCGCCGCCTCGTCATGGCCGGCGGTGCATTCCCCAACACCAATCGTCTTGCCGCCTATGCCGATCAAGCCAAGACCAGCTACGAAGCCATGAAGCGCGGCATCGATTCCATCGCTGATCTCGGTGTCCAACTCCTGGACCTCGATCAGGGCCTCGTCGATTTCCCTGCCATGTACCAGGGCCAAACCGTCTACCTCTGCTTCCAACTCGGAGAAGACTCCATCTCTCACTGGCACCCCGGTGACGAGGGCTTCTCCTCCCGCCGCCCCATCAATCAGGAATTTGTCGATCAACTCGACGCCGGCTTCATCCTTTAAGCCACACATCGAACCGGGCCGCGATCTGATCCCGAATCCGCTTGAAGCTCTCCACATCCCCCACCACCGGATCCTCAAACCCCGAATGCAACATCTCAGTGGACTCGGGAAACACAGGACACAAATCCTTCGCGTGATCGCATACCGTAATCACCAAATCAAAATGTTGTCCTGCAAACTCATCCACATGTTTCGACCGGGGCCTCCGCAAATCGATCCCCAACTCATTCATCGCCTCAATCGCTTCAGGCCGCACTCTCCACCTCAAATCGCTCACCTCCCCGAGCCCCTAACAACCCTTCCGCCATCTGGCTCCGCGCCGAATTCCCCGTGCATAGAATCAACACTCTCATTGCTTCGACCTCGTGCAACACTCTTCATACAAATAGGCCAACAACTCCTTTCAGCCGTCCAGGTTGGCTCGGTACAGAAGAAACGTCCCTTTCCTCTCTACGCTCACCAGATCCTCGCCCTCACCAACGAAAACAAAGCCAAATCTGGCCTCGAAAACGTCGAGTTCCTCAAGGGCGAAATCGAGCACATGACCCTGCCCGACAACGCCGTCGACGTCATCATCTCCAACTGCGTCATCAACCTTTCCGCCGACAAGGACAAAGTCTTCGCCGAAGCCTTTCGTATCCTAAAGCCCGGCGGCCGCTTCGCCGTCTCCGACGTGGTCGTCAACGGCGAAGTCCCCGCCGAGATCCGCAAGAACATGGAACTCTGGATCGGCTGCATTGCCGGTGCCCTCGAAAAAACCGAATTCGAAGCCAAACTCAAAGGAGCTGGCTTCACCAACATCTCGATCGAACCCACTCGCATCTACAAACCCGAAGACGCCCGCGAATTCCTCGCCTCCTCCGGCCTCGACGTCGACAAAATGTCCGCCGCCGTCGAAAACAAATTTATGAGCTGCTTCGTCCGCGCCACCAAAACCGGACTCAATGCATGAAGCTCGTCCCAGTCATCAAGTCAAGCGATCTCCATCGCTCCCTGCTTTTTTACACCCAGATTCTGGGATTCAATCGCAAGTGGCCCGGCTACGAAGACCACGAAATCGCGAACGGTGTCATCGACCTCGTTTTGGAAGGTGCCGAACTCCAGCTTTCGATCCACTCCGGCGACGGCACCTTCGGTTCACTCACCAGAGTGTATGTAGAGAATGTGGATGCGTGCTTTGCAAAGTTCCGCGCCAACGGCTTGGACACTTCCCAGCGCCCTGAGTCCCCGGTTCACACGACCCCCGTCAACCAGACCTGGGGCCTCCGCGAATTCGCCGTCACCGATCCCGACGGCAACACCCTCAACTTCTGTTCACCCATCTAGTTCCTATCGATACAGCCGATCCCGACGGCAGCATTCAATTCAATCGCCGCACCTTCATGTTGCGAAACCACATTTCTGTCCCCTGGTGTTGCAGCACCAGCGGGCTTTCGAGCGACCTCGACTCGGTTTCATAATCCACTACCTTCTCACCATTTAGCCAGTGCTCGATCTTTCGGCCCTGAACTCGGATCGCGCTCTCGTTCCATTCGCCAACTTTTCGCGGTTTCGCGTTCTTGGGCGCTCTCAGCTTATACAACGCCCCTGTTCGCTCAAGTTCATTTTGAATCGCTCCAACGTCTCCCTGGTCGTCGCACAACTGATATTCAAATGCCTCCGCATCTGAGAAAAATTCTATGGGTCCGCCAGTCCTCACGGCCGCATGGTAAAACCTCGATTCAAATACACGATACTTTAGCCCTGAGCTTCCCTTGGGCGGTGCCTTCCCTTCAAATCGCAGTTCAAAGTCACGGTATGTATCCTTTGTCCTCAGAGCATAAATGTTCTTGCCCTTGCGTACTCGAAGTGTTTCGCCTGCCACTTCCCAACCAGCACCTCACTCGAACGCTGTCGAGTCTACCCATGCCCCCGAGCCACTTCCATCGAAGAGCGTGATCCAACCATCCGCGCCTGGCGGGGCGTCCGGGCCCAGCGCCGCGAGTTTCGGCAAGCTGTTGAATTCTCCGGAGGGCGTGGCAATAAACAAATAGGAGAATACGAACCATTTCCCTTCGCTGCGAACGAAATGAACAAGGACGCTGCCCGCTGTGTCGCGGCTAAACATTCCGATGGTGCGGAAGGAGCCCTTTCCAGCCACGCTATCGGCTGTAACCACCTGCAATTAAGGAAGAATCGCAGCGATTTCAATTTTGGCAATATTCGAATTCCTACAAACCTTATCCGGTAACTGCTTCCCGAAAGAAGGCATGCCTAGGCCGATGAGCCGAGAAAACGGGTCGGGTTCACTCACCTTGGCTGACCCCCTTAAGCCTTCGTTGCACTCGTTGGCCCCGCGCATGAAACGATGAAAGACTTCCTGAATTGCCGCTTGATCTTCTAGCGCTGGCTCGACCCCAAATGCCAGCGCGTTCCATGTCAGCGCCAACATCATTGCTCTGATTGACACAACGGCCTCCGCGCCCTACATCTCAGCATTTAGCAACCGCATTCAAAGAAACCAATTTGTAACCAAATATCAACGTTTTCACGAAATCGTCACCTCGAATTCATGGTGATGACATGACCGCTGGGTACCCTGAGAATCGTTTGCACCTCCCAGGAGCCCTCATGAAATCCCTCGTTCGCATCGCTTTCCTTCTGGCCACGACTGCCTGTGCATCTCTTGCGCAAGTGTCGCAAGTGGCAGTCATCAACTACTCCGGTTTCAACTTGACTGCTCCCATCGCCCCTGGCTCCATCGCGAGTGCCTATGGTGGGTTCGGCAATGTTGCAACCACTTCCACAACGACCGCTTCGCCTCTACCAATAGCCCTGGCAGGCATCAGTATCCGTGTTAACAATCGCACCGCCCCTCTCTATTTCGTCTCCTCCGGCCAGATCAACTTCGTTGTTCCTAACGCCACCGAAAGCGGCCGTCAAACGGTCGAAGTTCTCAATGGTGCCACTGTCATTGCTAGCGGCACTGTCAACGTTTGGGAAGTCTTCCCAGCCCTTGCTTCGAGCGACACAACGCCCACATCGCAAGCCATCGCTCAAAATCAAAACTTCAGCATCAACAGTCAGGCGAGCCGCGCGGCCCGTGGCGAGATCATCCAGCTTTATGCGACTGGCTGCGGCGTAACCAATCCGGTGGTCACCGATGGCCTCGCCCCGACGGCTCTCTCTCCCGCCACCGCTCGCACAGAAGCCTTCGTGGCCAATCTCCCAGCTGTCGTCCAGTTCGCTGGTGCGCACCCTCAATTTCCCGGCATCTGCCAGGTGAATGTCACCGTCCCCAACCAGCCCTTCGTCACAGGCCAGGTCCCGTTGTTCATCACGGTTGGTGGCATCGCCTCTAACCCCGTCTCTGTTTGGATCCATTAACTCATGAATCTGTTCGTTAACCTAGTCCTCTTCTCGGTTCTGGCTCAATCGCCACAACCCTCCAAGGGCACCGTCAGCGGCACCGTTTTCGATGCCACCAGTGGCCGTCCCATTCCCAATATCCAAATCGCTGTCGATGGCATCGCGGACTCCCGCGTCATCACTGATCCCGATGGCCGCTATACACTCACCCTCAGCCCCGGCAAGTACAAGCTACGCTTCACTGGTCCGAATCACATCGAGACCACCATCGCCGACGTTGAAGTCAAGGCCGGTGAATCCGCCAACGCCTCGACCGTCATGCAGCAGCAAGGCGCGGTCACCACCGTTGAAGTCAATGAAAAAATCGGGGCCATCGAATCAAACGCCGAATCGATCCTCACGGAACGCAAACTCGCCGCAACCGTGTCTGATTCCATTTCGAAAGACGACATCAAGAACTCAACGGCTTCGGACGCGGCAGCAGCTCTCGAAAAGGTCACCGGCATCTCAGTCGTTGACAATGGCTTCGTTTTCGTCCGTGGCCTGGGCGAACGCTACTCCGCCACGATGCTCAACAACGCAATTATCCCCACCACCGAACCCGAGCGCCGCGTTGTCCCTCTCGACCTCTTTCCTTCAAATCTGATCGACAACATCAAGGTCCTCAAGACTTACTCTCCCGACCTCCCTGGCGAATTCTCCGGTGGCCTCGTTCAGATGAATACGGTCGAGTTTCCTACCAAAAAGATCCTGCAGGTCTCGGTCAACTACGGCTTCAATACTCAAACTACCTTCCAGAGCTTCAGATCCGCTCAAGGTGGCTTGCGCTCGCCTCCCTCGTCGATCCCAGCCGACCGCCGTCTCTTCGTCGGCCAGTTTACCGATCAGGAATTCCAGAATTTCGGCCGTTCCTTCCCAGTCGACTATGAGCCCCAAGTCAGAAGCTCGGCGCGCCCCTCGCAATCCTACTCCGTCGTTGGCGGCAACACCTTCGGCAAGCTCGGTGTGGTCGGTGCCTTCACCATAGCCAACACCTTGAGCCGCACCCCGCAACTCCAGCGCTTCCTCGTTAACCGCGGTGGCGGCCAGGCTGGCATCTTTTCTCAATACGACGACTTCCATATTGACAATGAATCTTCCCGTCTGGCTGGCGTCCTCAATCTGGCCTACAAGCTAACTCCTTCCTCGCAGCTGCTCCTTCGCAACACACTCACCCGCGATAGCGACAACGAAGTTCGCCAATTCACTGGTCTCAATGGGGGCATTGGCAACGATGTTCTCGACACCCGCTTCCGCTTCGTAGAGCGCCAGTTTTTCTCTTCCAGCCTCGAAGGCGAACACGCCTTCGCCAGTCTCAAGAACAGCATCTTGCACTGGCAGTTCACTTACTCCGACTCCCGCCGTGATGAACCCGACCTTCGCCAGACCATTCGCGGTCGCGAGTCTGGCACCAATGATCCCTTCACCTTCTTGAACCTCGGTGATTCGGGCTTCCGCTTCTTCAACGGCCTGCGCGACAAGATCTACGAACCGCAAGCCGATTGGGGCGTCCCCTTCTTCAAGGGCAATGTTAGCGGCCTCTTTAAGGTCGGCTTCCGAAGCACGTTCCGCCGGCGCGACTTCGATAGCCGCCGCTTCCGCTTCCAGCCTGTCCGGCTCCAAACCCTCAACTTCACCCTCCCCGACAATCAAGTCCTTAGCACGCAGAACATCCGTCCCGATGGCTTCGTTTTGCGCGAAGTGACCCGCGGCACCGACAAGTACGCTGCCGAAATGGATGTCATCGGCGGCTTCGCCATGGTCGACTTGAACCTCGGTGCCAAGCTTCGCCTCGTCGGTGGCATCCGAGTTGAGGACGCCAACATCGGTGTCATCACGGTCGATCCGTTGATCCCGAACGCGCGCCCCAGCACCGCCATCCTCATCAACCGCGATCCGCTTCCTGCCATCAACTTGATCTACGCCGTAGGCAAGCGCCAGAACCTCCGAGGCGGCTATAGCCGGACCATCAATCGACCTGACTTCCGCGAACTCTCGCCCTTCGAGTTCACCAACATCGTCGGTGGCTACTCGACGGTCGGCAACCCGAATATCACTCGCGCTCTGATCGACAACCTTGACGTGCGCTACGAGTTCTTTCCCGGCGGCAACCAGGTCATGGCCGTAAGCTACTTCTATAAGCGCTTCACCGACCCGATCGAACAGATCTACAGCCCGACAGCATCGGAACTCCGGCAGAGCTTCATCAATGTTGCGGGGGCCAAGAACCAGGGCGTCGAACTCGAATGGAGATCGAACCTCGATCGCTTCAGCAAGAAGCTCCGCGACTTCTCGGTCCAATCGAATTTCACCTTCGTCGATTCGAACGTCGATATTCCAGTTGACCGGTTCCCGCAGTTGACCAGCCGGGCGCGCCCGCTGGTTGGCCAGTCCCGGTTTATCTACAACGCCATTGCGGAATGGGCCAAGCCAAAGCTCCGCTCACAAGCGCGTTTCTACCTGAATTCGGTCTCTCGCCGCATCACCGATGTCGGTTCGTTCCGCCTTCCTGACATCTACCAGGAACGAAACACCTTCATTGACTTCGTTTATCAATACAACCTCACAGAGTCCGGCAAGTGGAACATGCGTTTCAGCGCCGAAAACCTCTCCGATAACCAATATCGCTACAAGCAGTCCGACATCTTGGTGAGGTCTTTCCGCATTGGCCGGACCTTCACCATTGGCACTAGTTACACGTTCTTCTAATTCTGGAGCAGCAATGAGAAACAAACTCTACGTCATCCTCGCGCTCGGCCTCGCTGCCGTCAGCGCCTTTTCAGCCGACTCTAAGTCAATGACTCTCGAAGAAGCGGAGCGCCAATTGGCTGGTGTCAGCCAGCTCGATACCTCCGCCTCCTTCTGGGTTTGGGCGACGAACAACAATCGCCGCACTGGAGAACCCGATTACCTGTTCCGGGCCGGGGACCAGATCACGATTCGCGCAACCATGAAGCCGAACAACGACATCTACCCCTATACCGTCGTTGCCTATCGTCAGTACAACAAGACTGGCGTCAAGACCTATCTGCCAGGCAACACCACTGCCGTCACGGACATCTTCGGCCGTACGATCGAACAGGGCTTCCAGATCACCAAGCTACCCGAGTGGAATAAGCAGATCCTCGTTGGTGCTGGCGGAGCACTGGTTTCGACCTCGGTCGCGGTGCCGAACGAGCTCGGTATGCACACCATCGTGGTTCAGATCCGCGACTACACCGGGACCCGCATCCTCAAAAGCGCCTACTGGAAGCTCGCGGTGGTTTCTGAAGTCGAGAACCTTCCCGTGAACATTACCAGCAGCCGCACACTCACCAGCGATAAGGCCTACCGCATCGCTGGCGTCACACGCGTCCGCGGTAACGCTGTCTTGACGATTGACCCTGGCACCATCATTGTCGGTGCTCCTGGTTCACAACCCGCCTGCGTTCTTCTGATCACTACGGTAGGACGCCTCGTCGCGAATGGTACCCGCAGCCAGCCGATCATCATGACAAGCTCGCAGCCCCTGGGCAGCCGGCAGCGCGGAGACTGGGGTGGCCTCACGTTGCTTGGTAAAGCCCGCATCAACGACGTGAGCGGATCGCTACCGATCGAGGGTGTTTCCGATGGTGACGACGGCAACTACGGCGGCACCGACGACGGGCACGATTGTGGTTCGCTCAAGTACGTCCGCGTTGAGTTCGCGGGTGCTCTGATTCGCCCGAACGAAGAATCCAACTCGTTCACCTGGGGTGGTTGCGGCACGGCTTCGAAGGCGGAGTATCTGCAAGCCCACTATGGTTTCGACGACAGCTTCGAGTGGTTCGGCGGCATCAACGACGCGAAGTATCTTGTTGGCACCTACGGCGCCGACGACTATGTCGACGTACAGCTTGGTTATCGCGGTCGCGTCCAGCATGGTGTCTTCTTCGCCAACTCGGACCGCTCCAATCGCGGAATCGAGAGCGACAACTATGAACGCGACTTCGCCGCTCGTCCTCTCGGGAACCCGACGATGTACAACTTCACCTTCATCGGATCGAACGCGGCCGGATTCGATGAATCGGATTCGCCTTGTCTATACTTCCGCCGCGGTTCCGGGGGAAGCTTCAACAACATGTTGTGCTTCAACTGGACGACACGCACTTTCGGAGGGGCCAACATTGCCGATTCCATCCAGCCGAACATCGCTGCGGGTAACTTCTCAGCCACGGGAATCCTTGCCTGGAATAACGGCACCTCTGCTGCCACGCCAGCGACCAACACTTTTGATAGCCAGGTCGCAGCTGACTTCCGCGCTCACTTGACGCCGGCGGCTCGTCAGTTCGTACTCGCCAATCCGCTGCTGCGCAATCCGCTCGAGTACTCGAACCCGGATGTGCGTGGCCAGATTGGTTCGCCGATTTTCCGCGCTTCGTGGCTACAGCCGCCTGACGACGGCTTCTTCGATCAGTGGGCCACCTGGATCGGTGGCATGGGCGATTATGACTGGACTGAAGAGTGGACGACCTTTATCCTGGAAGTTGACCTTCGCCCGTAGTCCCCATACGGCTGATCAGAAAGGCTCGGGCGAACGCCCAGTCTCTCTTCATCGTCGTTCTTGATAAACCCAGGAGCTCCGCGACTTCGTCCTCTTTGAGGCCAGCGAAGAAGCGGAGCTCAACTACTTTGTGAGCGCGATCGTCCAGCTTTTCCAGTTCAGTCATCGCCTCTTCGAGAGCTTCGATGTCTTCCGCCTTCATCCCAGCGGCACTCGATTCGAGGCCGCTCAAGGTCACGAAGAAGCGCTCCTCTCCCCGGCCCTTGCGTTTGCGGGCGTAGTCGACCAGAATGCGCCGGAGCTGCCTGGCGGCTACGGCGAAGAAGTGGGCGCGATCCTGGTAGGGGACCACCGCGCCTTTCATCATCCGAAGGTAGAGTTCGCTGACGAGACCGGCCGGTTCGAGGGTGTGCCCACCACGCTCGTTGCGAAGGTAAGAGCTGGCCATGCGTTCCAGTTCGCGGTAGAGCAGGGAGATGATTTCCCCTCCGGCTTCTTCGCGGCCTTGGCGCCAATCCTGCAGCAGTTGTGTGACTTCACCGGGTGCTGGGCGTTCATCCATACTCATCAACTATAGGATAGATATTGATGCTTCCCGTGCATAAGGTGGACCTCAGAGCTTTGTTCGACAAGGTGCTCGACCTTGGTCCGCTCGATCGGGCCAACTTTCTGCGCGATTTACAGTTGAAGTCTCCGCTGCAATACAAGGAGTTGAAGAACCTGCTCATCGCCCATGAGGGGCCGTCTGCGTTCTTCGAGCAGGAAGGGGGAATCTGGACCCAGATTGCTCCAACGGACTTTACGGGTAAGCGGTTTGGGGCCTACTCGATTGTGCGAGAGATTGGCCGCGGTGGGATGGGGGCCGTTTACGAGGCGACCAGGGCCGACGATGCTTTCCACAAGACGGTCGCGATCAAGTTGATCTCAGGGATGGTGCTTTCGGATTCGTTCCGAAAGGAGAGGCAGATTCTGGCTCAACTGGAGCACCCCAATATCGCCCGCCTGCTCGATGGCGGCGCGGGGGAAGATGGGCTTCTGTACCTGATCATGGAGTATGTCGACGGCAAGCCGCTCGATCAGTACATCGAGTCGAAGGCGTTGCCGGTTGAGGGGATTCTGAAGCTGTTCATCGATGTGGCTGGGGCTGTTTCCTATGCGCACAGAAACCTGATTGTGCATCGGGATCTGAAGCCTTCGAACATCCTTGTGACGGAGCAGGGTGAGGTGAAGCTACTCGACTTCGGTATCGCCAAGGTGCTTGACCCGAAGCGGGAGGATGCGACGACGGTGGCGGTGCGGCTGACGCCCGAGTTCGCCAGCCCGGAACAGATTCGAGGGGAGTCGATCTCGACGGCGTCGGATGTGTATTCACTCGGCGTGCTGCTGTTCCATGCGCTGACTGGAGGGGCGCGACCCTACCGGGCTACGTCACAGGCGGTGCCGGACATCTTGCAGTCTGTTTTGGATAGCGTGGTGCCGAAGCCGAGTGCGGTGGTCTCGCCGATCAAAGCGAAGCGGCTCAGAGGTGATTTGGACAACATCGTTTTGAAGGCGATGGCCAAGGAGCCGGAGCGGCGCTATACCTCGGTGGATCAGTTGCGCGAGGACATTGAGCGGCACCTGAACGGACGGCCTGTGCTCGCGCAGGGCGACAACTGGGGATACAGGGCAGGGAAGTTCATCCGGCGGCATGCCTGGGCAGTGGGGGCTGCGGCATTGATCACATTGAGTATTGGGGCTGGAGTTGTGAGTACGCTAAGGCAGGCGCGGATTGCCAGGGAAGAGCGCGAGGCTGCGGTGGCGCGCTATCAGAGTGTCAGGTCGCTTGCGACGGCGATGCTGTTTGATGTGAATGAGTCGTTGAAGTCGATTCCGGGGGCAGGGCCTGCGCGGAAGCAGGCGGTGCTGGCTGCCCTCAATCACCTGGAAGAATTGGCAAAGAAGTCTGGGGACGACTTTTCCTTGACGGAGGATCTGGCCGGGGCCTATGAACAGACGGCGGAGATTATGGCGAGCCTTTTCGAGGATTCGAAACACGGGGCCTCGCTTGCGATCCCGGCCTTGATGAAGGCGATCCGGCTGAGGGAGAAGCTGCCGCCGACCTTGAAGCTGGCCGAGTCACAGAGGCAGTTGGGAAACAACCAGATCAATTCGGGGCAAGTCGAAAAGGCAATCGGCACCTATCAGCTATCGCTGGCTGTCGCGCTGCGGCAACCGGACCTGCCAGAGCGGGAGCGGGTTGTGGCGTTGGCGCATAGCAACCTATGTACGGCTCATACGCTTCTTGGCAAACATGAGGCCGCAGGGCCGGAATGCAAAGAGGCGGTGCGCATTCTAGATGGCATCGCACCGGAGGCGAATGCAGATTTGCCGCGGCTGAAGCTGCTGACCCGGATGCGTTATGGGGCGGTCTTGATGAAGCTGCAGCGGATGGATGAGGCAAGGAATGAACTTGGAGAAGCGGCACGGCTGCTCGACCCGCTTCAGCCGGCGGCGCTGCCGGTGGCTGAAGAGCTTTTGAGTTCGTTTTTGAAAATGCCGAATGCGGGAAAACTGCGGGCGACGACGCTTTGGAAACGGGGTGTGATGCTCGGCAAGCAAGGGGAGCGGGATCAGGCGCTCGAGTCGTTCGAGATGGCGCTGAGGATGGCCGGAGGCGAAGGGCCGACGATGCCCCAGGTGATTGCATTTGCCGAGGCGTGCAATCTGCATGCACAGGCACTGGAGGAACAGTGCAATGGGCAGGTGCAGCGAGCTGTCGATACGAGGCGGCGTGCGCTCAACCGGTTGGCTGAGTCCACTGCCATGGCCGCGAGCCTCCTCCGGCCGGAATTGGAACCCGCGCTCGCGACGCGACCTCAATAAGAACGGCCGCTACACCTGCATTAGGAGTAGCGGCCGTATTCGCCACAATGGTCCATCTTTTTTCTCTTTTTCAAACTGTCAAAGAACCGGGCCGACCGAAGTGGCCTAAGAAGTGAGAGCTGAGCCAATAGAAACGGCCCCCTGCCCGGAGGGCAAGGGGCCGAAGATTTGCAGTCCAGTTGATGCTAGGACAAGGAGCTACCGGCGAAGAAGTAAGCCAGTTCGATGGCTGCGTTCTCGGCCGAATCGCTGCCGTGGACGCAGTTGCGGCCAACGGATTCAGCGAAGTGCTTGCGGATGGTGCCTTCGGCGGCGTTGGCCGGGTTGGTGGCACCCATGGTTTCACGCCACTTGGCGACGGCGTCTTCGCGCTCGAGGCACATCAGGACGCAGGGGCCTTCGGTCATGAACTCAACGAGCTCACCAAAGAAGGGACGCTCACGATGGACACCGTAGAAGCCTTCGGCCTGCTTGCGGGTCATCTGGGTGAGACGGAGAGCACGAATTTTGAAGCCAGCGGCTTCAGTAACCGCGAGGATGTCGCCGATCTGGTTCTTGGCGACGGCGTCGGGCTTGATGATTGCGAATGTTTGTTGCATAAATTCCTTCATTTCATGAGGCGTTGCATGGTGACGCCGAGTTCTGCGGGGGTCTCGCAGACGGTGATGCCGGCGGCGGTCATGGCGGCCATTTTGTCGCTGGCCTTGCCGCTGCCACCGGAGATGATCGCGCCGGCGTGGCCCATGCGGCGGCCGGGAGGTGCGGTCTGGCCGGCGATGAAGCCGACCACTGGCTTTTTGCTGTGGTAGTTCTGAACGAACAGGGCGGCGCGCTCTTCGTTGTCGCCACCGATTTCGCCGATCATAATGATGGCATCGGTGTCGGGGTCATCGAGGAGGAGTTTCATGGCGTCGGTGTGGGTGGTGCCAATGATGGGGTCGCCACCGATGCCGATGCAGGTGCTCTGGCCGATGCCGAGGCCGGTGAGCTGGCCGACGGCTTCATAAGTGAGGGTGCCGGAGCGTGAGACGACGCCGACACGGCCTTCCTTGTGAATGTGGCCGGGCATGATGCCGATTTTGCACTTGCCGGGCGAGATCACGCCGGGGCAGTTGGGGCCGATGAGACGGGTCTTCGAATCCTTGAGGATGGACCAGACCTTGGTCATGTCGGTGCCGGGGATGCCTTCGGTGATGCAGACGACGAGGGGCAGACCCGCGGCCGCGCCTTCGAGGATTGCATCGGCGGCAAAGGGAGGCGGCACGAAGATGACGCTCGCGTTGGCGCCGGTTTCCTTGACAGACTCGGCGACGGTGTTGAACACGGGACGGTCGAGGTGCTTGGAGCCACCCTTGCCAGGCGTGACACCACCGACGACGTTGGTGCCGTAGGCGATGGCCTGCTCGGCGTGGAAGGTGCCCTCTTTGCCGGTGAAGCCCTGAACAATTAGACGGGTATTTTTATCGACGAGTACGCTCATTTTGCGAGTGCTACCACTTTCTCCGCGGCGTCTTTCATGCCATCGGCAAGACCGAAATTGAGACCGGAATCCTTGAGGATCTGTTTGCCCTGTTCGACGTTGGTGCCTTCCATGCGGACGACGATCGGGATCTTGACGTCGAGTTCGCGAGCGGCTTCGACGACGCCGGTGGCGAGCAGGTCGCAACGGAGGATACCGCCGAAGACGTTGATGAGGATGGCCTTGACGCTCGCATCGGAGGTGAGGATGCGGAAGGCGTTGCGGATCTGATCTTTGTTGGCGCCGCCGCCGACATCGAGGAAGTTGGCAGGTTCGCCGCCTGCGTACTTGATGATGTCCATGGTGGCCATGGCGAGGCCGGCACCGTTGACCATGCAAGCGACGTTGCCGTCGAGCTTGATGTAGTTGAGGTTGAACTTGGAAGCTTCCACTTCGAGGGGATCTTCTTCGTTCAGATCGCGGAGACCGACGAGATCCTTATGACGGAACATGGCGTTGTCGTCAATGGCGATCTTGGCGTCGAGGGCAACGATGCGACCGTCCTTGGTGAGGAGGAGGGGATTGATCTCGGCGAGGTTGGCATCGATGGCTTCGTAAGCCTTGGCGAGGGCGAGCATGGCCTGCACGGCGGCGTTGATGCTGCCGGTGGGGACGCCGATGCCAAAGGCCAGGTTGCGCGCCTGATAGGCTTGCAGGCCGAGGCCGGGTTCGATCGTTTCCTTGAGGATTTTTTCAGGAGTATGGGCAGCGACTTCTTCGATATCCATGCCGCCTTCGGAGGAGGCCATGAAGACCAGCTTGCCGGAGACGCGGTCGAGGACGATGCCCGCGTAATATTCTTTGTCGATCGGCAACTGCTCTTCAATGAGCAGGCGCTGCACGAGGCGACCTTCAGGGCCGGTCTGGTGCGTGACAAGCGTCATGCCGAGGATCTTTTCTGCTTTTTCGCGGCATTCCTGGGGGTTGGCCGCGAGTTTGACGCCGCCTCCCTTACCGCGGCCGCCCGCGTGGATCTGTGCTTTGACGACGACACCGCCGCCTAACTGTTCGGCTGCCTGGACGGCTTCGTCGACAGAGAAGGCCACAATGCCTCTTGGCACAGGGACTCCGTATTTGGCCAAGATTTCCTTGGCCTGATGTTCATGGATTTTCATTGGATCTGTCCTATGCTGGGGACTGCTGGAAAATTCGAGTTTATCATGCCCTTTTTAGATCACTTTCACAAAGTATGCGCCCGCAAGGCGCTGACGCGCGAAGAAGCGCGGGAAGCCATGGATGCCATTCTCGAAGGAGAGGTGTCGACGCCGCTGATTGCGGCATTTCTGGCAGCCACCAAAGTTTTGGGCGATGGCGTGGATGAAGTGACCGGCTTTGCCGAGGCGATGCGCGCCAAGGTCAGCCCGGTGGTGCCGCCGGCGGGGGCGGTGGTACTCGATACTTGCGGAACCGGTGGCGATGGATTGTCGACATTCAACATCTCGACCGCTGTCGCGATTGTTGTCGCGGCCTGCGGCGTGCATGTCGCAAAGCATGGGAACCGGGCTTTCTCGTCGCACACGGGCAGCGCCGATGTACTGGAAATTCTGGGCGTGAATGTCGATCTGACGCCGGAGCAGATGTCGAAGTGTCTCGCCGAAGCCGGGATTGCGTTTTTGTACGCGCCGAATGTGCATCCGGCGATGAAGCATGCGTCGGCGGCGCGGCGCGAATTGAAGATGAGGACCGTGTTCAACCTGCTGGGGCCGTTGTCGAATCCGGCTGGGGCGCAACATCAGTTGATTGGCGCGCCGAATTTTGAAGCGGCGCGGATCATGGCCCAAGCGCTGTCGCAGTTGGGGACGACCAAGTCGATCATCGCGCATGGCGAGGATGGCCTGGACGAGGTGACGACGACGGGTCGCAGCATGGTTTACGACGTCGAAGGGAACTCGATTACACGGCGGGCGATCAAGCCGGAGGATTTCGGTGTGCCCAAGGCGTCGATCGATGAATTGTATGCCGCCAATGGGGAGCAATCCGCGCAGGACATCCTGGGGATTCTTGATACCCAGCCGAGCGCGAAGATGGACATCGTGCTGGTGAATGCATCGACGGCGTTGTTCGCCGCCGGTGTCGTCGCGGACTTCAAGAGTGGTGTGAGCAAGGCGTTTGGAGCTATTGCGAGCGGGGCGGCCAAGGCCAAGCTAGAGGACCTGAAGCGCGTGAGCCACGAGGTCTAGAGTTTTTGCTGGAGCAGCGAGGCGAGCAGGCCGGGATCGATCGATGGTTCGATGGGGTCGGGCTTGACCTCGCGGGCCAGGATCGCTTTGACCTTTGGTGTTGTCGAGAGCAGCATCATGGCGAGCGAGAATGGGTTCGTTTGGCTGAAGTTCGATTTGCGCATCTCGGCGGTGGGTAGTGTGGCCGGGATGGGGATGATGTTCTCCTCGTCTAGCAAGTAGAGCTCGTTCAGAATCTCCTGGGTGGTGATGCGGTCGCGCTGCAGCTTGCGGATTTCGTTGAGGGTCTTGTCGGCGCGGCGTTCCTGCATGGCGCCGAGCTTTTGAATTCGCTCCATTTGGTGGAACCAGAGCTCGTGGTTGGGTTCGTTTGTGAAGCGGTCGAGGGCGTCGAGTTCGAGCTGGCGGGCGCGGTTGGATTGGTAGAGGGCGAAGACGTAGCGCTCAAAGAGTTGAAGTTCGAGTTCGCCGTCTGGGAGGATCTGTTCGAACAGTTTCGCTTTGAGGGAATCATATTGGCTTCGTTCAAGCGGATTGTTTTCGAGGATGGTGGTGGGGTTGGATTGCAGGCCGTGTTTGGCTGAGTTGAGGGCAGATTTGGCTTTGCCGTCTGCGGTGCGGGGGCCGGTAGACTTTTGGGCATTTCGTTGGTTGGCGAGACGTTTCGCATTTGAAGACATGGAGAGATCTCCTGAGTTTTTTG
Source organism: Acidobacteriota bacterium (assembly GCA_016870995.1). Taxonomy (GTDB): domain Bacteria; phylum Acidobacteriota; class Terriglobia; order Bryobacterales; family Bryobacteraceae; genus Bryobacter. The sequence goes on along the minus strand of VFZU01000061.1, from coordinate 6,973 downwards.
TAAGTGGGCGGACGAGGCCGCCTGAGAGAGAAGCTAGCGGAGGCGGCACTGGGAAGCTGCGGCGTTGGATTGGAAGTTGCTGATTTCAAGACAGAAGTTGATCTTGGAATTCTTGTGAATCGACAACAGCTAGCGTAAGCTAGATTTATGCAAATCGGAACTTTTGAGGCCAAGAACAAGCTGAGCGAGTTGCTGGATCGGGTGGAACAAGGGGAAGAGATTGTGATCACGCGGCACGGTAAAGCTGTGGCTCGACTGGTCGCTCCCAAAGGAGAAGCCGAGCGGTGTATCGCGGAACTCGCAGCGGCGCGGATTCGGGCGAGGGCAGCGAAAGTGAAGGGGAAGTTTGATTGGGAGGAGATGAAGGGGGACCGAGAGCGGGGTCGGCGATGAGCCTGGTGTTGGACTGCTCGGTGGCGCTGGCGTGGATTCACGCGGACGAGAAGCAGGCTGGACTTGAGGCGATTTTGGAACGAGTTGTGTCCAAGGGAGCGTGGGTGCCTGGACTGTGGCGACTTGAAGTTGCCAACGTGCTTGAGATGGGTGTGAGGAAGGGAAGGATCGATGCGGTGTTTCGAGACGAGAGCATTGTCGATTTATCGATGCTTCCGATTGAGTTGGGCAACGAGACGGATGGGCGGGCGTGGGGAGACACGCTGGAGTTAGCGATTGAGCATCGGCTCACTGTCTACGATGCGGCTTATCTGGAACTGGCGCTGCGCCGCGGATTGCCTTTGGCGACTCTCGACCGGGAACTGGCTGTAGCGGCGGTGGATTGCGGGGTTGCACTAGCCTGGAGCCCAGGTGTGTAGAAAAGCGCGCTCGCGGAGGGCCTTATAGACCTTCTTCAACGCGGCTTCATGAGCGGCTTTTATGAGTGCGGCGCGGGTAGAGAAGACAGTGCCGTCGTCACGGAGGTAGGTGCGTTTCATGCGGCCTTCGGGGAACCAGCGGTCGTTGCCGTGGACTCCGATGAACTGGCACATGAAAACGCCGATCATGTAGGGGTCTCGCAGCGCGGCGTCCAGCCAGCGTGCTGAATCCTCCGAGGCCGGGCGTTCCGCCTTCACTGTTCCGCGATCCGTCTCATAAGTTTGGTCCAGACTGAAGGGCGAGGCCCAATCGACCACGATCATCGGTTTGCCGCCGATGAGCGCGTGCTCGTGCCGGTAGCCGTCTGGCTGAAACACCTGCCATTCGGGCGGGCGCCGGGGGGAGAGGATGAGAGCCTGCGTGAGGAAAACATCGACGTGCTTGCCGACTGCCTTGATTACGGCGTCGGATGTGGGGCGCAGCACGAATTTTTCGCCAAAGAAGAGGTGATGGGGGGCCCTGCCTCGTGGACTGTTTCGGCAAGCAGCGCGTAGAAAGAATCGGCGGCGATGGCGAGGAACTCCGAATCATCGCTTTGCACGGCGGGACGGGTCGCGTCGGCTTTGAATGCATCGAGTGCGTCTTCCCATGAACTGAAAGTGGTTGCGTAGGCCTGGTTGAGCGCAGTCGAGTCCGGATAGCGCGTGCGTAACCAGTCGATGTAGCGGCGCTTGCCTGGAGCGGAGGCGCCGAGGCCGCGGAAGTATTCCATGCGTCGAGAGGTCCACACGGGCTGGTCCAGAAAGCCGATGCCGATGACCCATGGATCGTTTGCGAACGTTCGACACTGCTTGGCCACATGACTGCGGATTGCCTCGCGGACCGCTGGGTCGAAGAGATCGAAGCGGGTCCTGTCGCCTGGGTACGAGACATCCTCGATGCGGGGCAGGCGTGGCTTCAAGCTTGCGAGGAGAGGAGCGTAGGCTTCGCCGGCGTTTAGACCGAGCTTGCGGAAGGATTCTCCAATGGCCACTTCGGCTTTTTCCCGGTTGCCGTCGAAGCGCGCGAGGATGGCTCCGCTTTGTTTCGGGTCACTGAAGAACTTCCCCACGTGGTTGGCGCCGAGTGCGATGTAAGGATGGCCTTCGGGTGTGATGAAGGTCCAGCGTTGGCCGATTTGCTCGATGCGAAACCAACCGGTGGCCTTGCGCTTCACACCGGTGTGACCGCCGTAGCGGTCGTAGGCGGGTTGTGCGGCGGCAAGATTGGCTGAGACCGCAAGCAGAAGCCAGAGCGAAACTCGCATATTGGTTAAGACAATTCTATGCTCAGAGTACTTCGAGGCCTGCGAGTCACCGATGCTTTGGTGTTGAGTTTTCTTACCAGCCGACGATGAGCTTGAGGCGGGCTTGGGTGTGTGGGCCGGGGATGGAATCCCACTCCTGCTTTTCTTTGAACCACTCCTTTTGAAACTTGAGGACGGCGGACTTTGTGGCTTCATCGTTGTTGCCGTGGATATCGCCGCTGTAGTAGTTGAGGAAGCGCAATCGATACTGTACTCCCGTAAGCCAGTCGATGCGAGGGGCACCAGCTGCATCGCCAACGGGGGATCGGTTCGAGAAGCCCAGACCGTTGATTGAGGGAGAATCGACGCTGATTTTTTGGAGATTGTTGAGAGTATTCGGGCTCGGTAGAGGCGGCGGCACAAGGCTTTGCTTTTTGTAATTGCTCATGAACTGCCAGGCGGAGCGGAGCATGTTGTGAACGCGATCTACATCGGTGGCCCCTTCCGTCCAGCGGGCACCGACGATGATTGGAGTGGCGAGAACGAATTTGTCAGTGACCTGCATTGCGCGGATGGGCAGGTTGGTTAGCTCAAGTACTTTTGTAGAGGGTATCAGTTTTAGGCCAGTTGCGAAATTTGGGCCCCAGTTATATGCGGCCCCCATGTCGGCGAGCGAGTTGAATCCTTTTTGGCCAGGCGGCTTATCGAAATAATCGAGGAACTTGAGATTACCCATGCCATCTTTCGCAAGGAGAATTCCGTGCTTACCCAACTCATCGTTTGGTTTGGTCCATTCGACTTAAATCAGAAGTGGACTGTCGCCGGCCTTAGCTTTGGAGACGGCTTCTTCGACTGTTCGAAGATTTAGCGGCGCGACCTTAATTCTGAAGCGTCTTAGAGCTTCGGCGACTTTTTCCACGTGCAGTAGTTCCGCCATGCCATAGCCTGCATTTGCGCCGCGGACGGCCAAAATGTCGTCGAGGGTGACAAAGAACTGGACCGTTTTGCCGGAGAGGTAGGAAAGGACGTTGTTGGTGGCGACGTAGGCGCAGGGGCCATTGGGGGCGACCTTTCTAACCGGCGCAATGTCCTTTAGGCGAGAGGCAGCGGAAAGGCCAATGGAATTGCCAGCGGCACCCACAACGCGCATCAAGGGCCCAGCGATGGCAAGGACACGGAGTCCATTTGAAAATGAACCCTTGAAGTTCTCCCAGGTGCTTTGCTCGGTGCTGATGCCAGTGCCGAGCCGGAGGACGTCGATGAAGCCGCGCGTGACCATGCTGCCGATGCGATTGCTGGCAAGGCCAGGGTCGCTGATGTAGCGATTGACAGAAGCGGCGGTTTGCCAGAAGGGATCGAGCTTCCCGTACTGGACACTTTCACGCCACCATTTGTCCTGCAGTTCTTCGTGCTCGTCGAATTGTTTCTCTAGCCAGTCGGCCAAGGCCGCGGGATCATAGCTCCAATTCATGGATCAAGTTACCTCTTAGAAGGGTGATCGGAATTGGAGCGGAATTGGGATCAAAAAATCTAGAGCGAGTTGCAGGCGGCGGCGATGCTGGAGAGGGCGAGGTTGAGGGTTTGGCGTGAGGTGCCTAGGTTCATGCGCATGCGGCCGGTGCCGGAGTGGCCATAGTTGGTGCCGGCGTTGAGCTGGACTTTTGCGTTCTTGACGAGCCAGTCCTGGAGGATCATCTCGGCTGTGATTGGTCTTGCGGTGGCGGGGCGGGACTGGTTGGCTTTGTCCGCTTGAGCCTTTGCGCCGATCTTGTCGATCAATCTTGAGACGTCGACCCAGGCGAGGTAAGTGCCTTGGGGTTTGTTGTAGGAGAGGAGGGGGATTTTGGTTTTGATGAAGTCGGCGGTGAAGTCGTGGTTGCCGTCAATGTAGGTGATGAGTTGGTTGAGCCAGGGTTCGCCTTGGGTGAGGGCGGCCTGGGCGGCGATGACGCCGAGGGTGTTGATGTCGGTGGAATGGCCGGTGGCGGCGATGCGCTTCATGTATTCGGAGTTTTCGGAGTACATCCAACTGCATCTGAGGGCGGAGAGGTTGAAGGACTTGCTGGCGGACTTGAAGATGATGCTGTTGTTGACGACTTCGCGGTTGCTGAGCAGGGAGAAGGGGGTGTATTGGTTGCCTTTGGTCATGAGGTCGCAGTGGATCTCGTCGACGAGGAGGACGACGCGGCGTTTGGTGCAAAGTTCGCCGACGGCGCTGAGTTCGTCGCGGGACCAGACGTTGCCGGTGGGGTTGTTGGGGTTGCAGATGATGATCGTGTTGGTGTCGTGCGAGATGTGGCGGTCGAGGGCTTCGAGGTCGAGTTGATAGCGACCGGAGGACTGCTTGAGCGGAACCTGCTCGGCGATGCAGCCTGCGGCGGTGATGTCGCCGAAGAAGCCGTCATAGGTGGGAGTGAGAAGGAGAACTTTGCTGCCTTGCGGAGAAAAGGCGCGGATGGCGCTGATGATGCTGGGGTGGACGCCGTGTGCGAGTAGGAGGCGATCGGGATGGATGGTGATGCCGTAGCGGTGCTTGTTCCAGTCGATGATGGCCTGGGGAAAGCTGGCGGGCATGGTAAGGTAGCCCCAGTTTTCATGCTGGAGGCGCTTTTGGAGTGCGGCGGTGATGACGGGCGCGCTGCGGAAGTCGGTGTCGGAGATGCCCATGCCTGCGATGATCGAGTCTTTGCCGTAGCGGCGGAGCTGGGCGTCCCACTTTGTGGAGTCTGTGCCGATGCGGTTGTAGGGAGTGTCGAAGTCGAAGCCTTCTGCGGCGAGCAGAGGCAAGGCAGCGGAAGCAAAGAGATCGCGGCGGCGGACTGGCATGATCCTTATCATTAGATCACTTGCGATGGGATAAGATCAGGGGCGTTATGAAGCGAAGGATTTTTCTCGGGATGATGGCGTGCGGGTTGATGATGGCGCAACCGCCCGCGGTGGCACCGGCCAAGCCGATGCGGACGCCGCCACCGACGCGGGACCCGAGGACGCCGGGGTATGTGGATGCCAAGGAACTGCCGGATGGGCAGGTGCCGCCGGTGAATGCGAATGGGAATTTCATTATTGGGCCGACGCATCCGGCCGCGCCGGAGACAATCTTTGTGGACGGAGTGCCGAAGGGGGATGTGATCGAGTTCACGATGGAATCGAAGGATAGTAAGTTCTATCCGGGGATTGCTCGGGTGAGTATGGCGGCCGATCCGAATGATGCGTCGAAGATGATTGTGGTGAGCGAGGCGAGGCCGTATACGCGGAGGGTGACGGTGTATGTGCCGAAGCAGTATGTGGCAGGGACGGTGGCTCCGTTTATCGTTGGGGCTGATGGGCCGGACCGGATGTTGTTTACGACGCTCGACAACCTGATTGCGCAGAAGCGCGTGCCGGTGATGATTGGGATCTCGATTGGGAATGGAAGCGGGGATTCGTTGGGGAGCCAGCGGGGGCTTGAGTACGACACGATGTCGGGCAAGTATGCGGAGTTTGTGGAGGCGGAGGTTTTGCCGCTGGTGGAGAAGATCTGCAATGTGAAGCTGACGAAGGACCCGAATGCTCGCGCGACGATGGGAGGCAGCTCTGGAGGGTCAGCGGCGTTGATTATGGCCTGGTATCACCCCGAGTTGTATCGCAGGGTGCTGACTTACTCGGGTACCTATGTGAACCAGCAGTGGCCGCCGAGCGCGGAGACACCGCTGGGGGCCTGGGAGTTTCATGCGAGCTTGATTCCGAAGTCGCCGAAGAAGCCGTTGCGGCTGTGGCTCGAGATCAGCGACCGGGATAATCTGATTACGCGGGACGCGCATCATGACTGGGTGCTGGCGAATGAGAACATGGCGCGGGTGCTGGCGGAAAAGGGCTATGAGTATCAGTTTGTGTTTGCAAGGAACGCGGGGCATACGGACCGGGCGGTGAAGGCGCAGACGCTGCCGGCGGCGCTCGAGTATGTGTGGCAGGGGTATCCGCGGTAGATTTTTCTTGCGCGTGACGTGATTTTGCGACGGATGTCGCGGAATCCAGTGTCTGCGCCTGTTTTCATCGATTTATTCGCTTTTCCTTCTCGCGGCCTCCTGCTTTGCGACGACAAGGCCGGGGTGGAGCGTGTTGCCGGAATCGGCTGAGGTGCTGGATCAGTCTTCCTGGGGTTGCGCGGGGTTGGCCAGCGAGCCAGGGACGATCCGTCTCAGATCCACGAGTGGGTTTGCTTCGCGAATCAATTGGAATGGTCCGCAATTGCGGGTGAACGGGGACTTTAGCATTACCGCGACGTTTACAAACAGCAGCGCGAGTGGAGGTTGGGTGCAGGCCGTGGGGAGCCTGGGAAGCGATCCGATGGTGTTCTGGAAGGATTTGAAGAAGGTTGATTTTGGGGTGAACGGCAACAGTGCGCATTTGATCGTTTGGAATGGCGAGCAAAGCAGTGCGGTGGTCAATCGGAGTTTTGGGTTGAATGCTGCGCCGAATGCGGACGTGACGCTGGAGTTGGCGCGGATCGGCACTGATCTGGTGTTGTTTAGCGGGACGCGGGAGTTGGGGCGTGTTGCGGATCCTGGTGTGTATTCGCGGAATCAGGTGCGGTTTGGGCTGTTGGCGGGCCAAGGCAATGAGATCATTGTGAGCTCTTTGAGGATGGCGACACGGGCTGGGGCTGAGACGACAGCGCAGGTGACAAGGTTTGTTGCGAGGACAGCGGCGAGGAGTGGAGAAGGTTTGCGGGATTTGCCGGGTGCGAGGGATTTCATGATTGGGGCCAGTGTGGTGACCTCGCGGTTTGAGAGTGAGTCGGCGAGGAATACGCTGGGGCGTGAGTTCAATATGTTGGTGGCGGGGAATGCGATGAGGTGGGAGTCGTTGCAGCCTGAGCCGGGGCGGTTGGCGTTT
>VFZU01000060.1 GCA_016870995.1 Acidobacteriota bacterium | reverse complement strand
GAGCGTCTCGGCTACAAAACGCCAACTCAAGCTCGTCGCGATTTTTCTGTTGAATTCAAAATTGCTGCGTGATTCAATGGCAATAATTCACTCCCAACGCGCTGTCCACCACGTCCGGAGCGGAACACGGGACCGGATGGCTGCCCTTTGCGACAACACTGCGATAAGCGCTTCCTTTGCCGTTTCGCGCCCTCGAAAGCGGCCCAATCCCATGTAGAATCAATAGCATAGCAGTCGAATTCCACCCTGACACGGTAGAGGTCTGCAGTTCGAGTCTGCACAGGCCCACCATCCTCCCTAAGCAGATTTGATCTTTCTGGCTCATGCATGACTCCATCATCTGCCCGATTCTGGACGAAGGTTCCAGATCTGAAGGCAAAGACTCTGCTGGAATAGGGAACTGTATCCCTGCTTCTGCAATCTTGCGGGTCGAAACTCCAAGAAGTGCTATCGTAAAGATTCCCATTCGGCGGGCCTCGCAGTTGAAGATCGTTGAAAAAGCAGTGGTGGGATCCGAAAAATACAATACCCCTAGCCGACTTTGACTAGTGCTGCTTATTCACTCACTTGGAATCAACTGTGCGAACCAAGACATCAGGTTCTACGATCTGCACGATTACAACGGTTTAGCGATTTGGAGGCAAATATCACTTTATTAAGCGTCGTTTCCAAGGCTCTTTTCCGAAAGCGATTCCTCTTTCGTTTCGTCAGAAGACACGTTCCACAAGGGGTATGAAGATGAAGGGTATTATTTTGGCTGGTGGCAGTGGTTCTCGGCTCCATCCCATTACCGAAGCAGTAAGCAAGCAGTTGTTGCCGGTTTATGACAAACCGATGATTTATTATCCGCTTACGACATTAATGCTGGCAGGAATTCGAGAAATACTTGTCATTTCTACGCCATTTGACGTTCCTCTGTACCAGCGGCTGCTCGGCGACGGTAGTCGGTTTGGGATCCGACTGGAATATGCAATTCAACCCAAGCCCGAAGGCTTGGCTCAGGCATTCCATATTGGGAAGGACTTTATCAATGGGGAGCCTGCGGCGCTAATCCTTGGGGACAATTTGTTCTATGGTGAAGGGCTCTCCCAACAGTTGCAGGTTGCGGCACAACAGCAGGAAGGGGCGACCATTTTCGGCTACTGGGTGAAAGATCCGGAGCGGTATGGCGTGGTTGAATTGGACGAGAACAAAAGACCGATCTCTATTGTTGAAAAGCCCAAGGAGCCGAAGTCGCATTACGCGGTGGTCGGTCTCTATTTTTACGATCAGAACATTACCCAAATTGCTGCCGAGGTGAAGCCCAGTCCTCGCGGTGAATTGGAGATCACGGACGTGAATAATCGATACCTTCAACAAAAAACTTTGAGAGTAGAACTGCTTGGGCGTGGTACCGCCTGGCTTGATACCGGCACGTACGAGTCACTCCTTCAGGCGGGTAATTTCGTTGAGACGATTGAGCAGCGACAGGGGCTGAAGGTGGGATGCCCAGAGGAAGTGGCATTCCACATGAAATGGCTCGATGCGGAGCAATTGCTTGAGCAGGCAAGTCGCTATAAAAACTCCGCTTACGGGGAGTATCTACGTGGGCTGCTGGAGTTTCGACACTAGAAGCACGAACTGGAAGCGCATTTGGACATATTGTTGTCCACCGCTTCTGAGATGTTCCTTCTGAACCCCTCAAGAACGCCAACGGATGGTCCATTGCCTGAAGCTCTGGAGAACAATTCGATCCACCCAATGTGAGCAAGGTGCCAGTAAACTATCATGAAGTGAGAAGCTCAGAATTCGGATGGAAGACAGAAGGTTGAACCACAACGACGTACCGTCGCACTTTGGTTTTCCCACAAATTTTGAATACGCAGCCGAGGTGCCAGGCCGTGCTGGATTTTCACACCAGCACATGATCTCCTGGGGCGACATCCAAAAGAACAATAGAGTCTCTCGGTTCCTTGAGGCGTATCAAAATTACCGAGAGCGAAGCTCGATGCCAATCATGCCTTTCCTGGCTGATCAGAAGGAGCAGGCAGTCGCACGCGTTCCTGTTGATTCACCCGGAATCTCCGAGTGCATTGATTGTACCAAAGGTGTGTCAAAGCTCGTACCTGGAATCAAATGCTCCGCTGGCGCTAGGGCAGTGAATTCTAATCCTGCATCCGTGATTGCTGATGGCCTGATCCGGCACGAATCCAATCTTGACTTGCGAAACAACACGATGAAGCGCAGCCTCCGCCGCGCGGCTAATTTCTCTACAGAGTTCTGCGCCGAAGCGACGCGTGATGCATACCAATCGGATCTTCAGCACGCCCGATCTGGAAGAATCATTAATGCAGCATTCAAATCTCATTCAACAGGAAGGGTCCCGATCTCATGAAGCTTTTGGTAACCGGCGGTGCCGGATTTATCGGCTCCGCATTCGTACGTCTGGTTCACAAGCTACACCCGGACTGGAAGGTGACGAATCTCGATTTGCTTACCTATGCCGGAAACCTCGACAATCTCAGCTCTGTCGCTCAAAATCCCAACTACAGTTTTGTGCGTGGTGATATCGCTGACATGCCATTTGTCGAGAAATTGATGAGCGAATCCAAGCCGGATGTCGTCGTTCATTTCGCAGCCGAAAGCCATGTTGATCGCAGTATCCTCTCACCCGAGCCCGTGATCCGTACGAACTTCAATGGAACGTTTTCGTTGCTGGAATCGGCTCGGCGAACGGGCATCGCCAAGTTTGTACACGTCTCCACGGACGAGGTTTATGGCAGCATTGAGGAACCCTACGAGGCAGATGAAAACTACCCGTTGCGCACTTCGAGTCCCTACTCGAGCTCAAAAGCGGGTTCAGATCTTCTTGCCCTCAGCTACTACACCACCTACAAGATGGACGTTTCTGTGACGCGTGCAAGCAACAACTATGGGCCGTTCCAGTTTCCTGAGAAGTTGATTCCACTCATGATCTCCAATGCGCTCGAAGATAAGCCGCTCCCAATCTATGGAGACGGTATGCAGATCCGCGACTGGCTCTATGTGGATGATCACTGCAGAGCGATCCTGGCGGTCCTTGACAAAGGGCAAGCGGGCGAGATTTACAATGTCGGCGGCAGCCTTGCTTTGCCAAATATCGAAGTTGTGAAGCGAATTCTCAAGATTACCGGAAAATCAGAATCCTTGATGAAATACGTGACAGATCGGCCCGGACATGATCGCCGGTATGCACTGAATTGCGACAAGCTCACAGCGATGACCGGCTGGAAGCCACTGCTCCCGTTTGAGCAAGGGCTGGAAGAAACCGTGAACTTCTACGCCACCAATCCCGATTGGCTGGCGCGAGTACGCAGTGGCGAATACCGCAAATACTATGAATTGAACTACGCCGGTAGGTAGAGAAAGCACTATCGGCGGGAGTCCAAGAACGTAGCCCCTCAAACAACAGGCTGTTGCGATTCAGGATTCTCTACCCTTGCCATTCTGCAGCAGGGAGAGGTTTGAACGCGCCCCAAGTTTCGTCTCTAGCTGAGAGCATTGGGTTCGAAATTGGCCACTCAATCGCGAGAGTCGGGTCGTCCCAGGCGATGCCGCCCTCCGCTTGAGGGGAGTACTCTGCGGTACAGAGATATGAAATTTCTGCTTGTTCGCTCAAAACGCAAAAACCATGGGCGAAGCCTGTCGGGACATAGAGCTGTTTTCTGTTGCTAGCCGACAATTCGATGCCGATCCACTTGCCGCAAGTAGGGGATGTGTCGCGTAAATCAACAACCACATCATAGATAGCTCCAGCAAGTACGCGGACCAGCTTGGCCTGGGCGTATGGGGCTCGTTGATAGTGAAGACCCCGAATGACGCCACCGGTTGAAGAGGAGTGATTTTCCTGGACAAAATGAGCTGGAATTCCATTGGCTCGAAGTCCAGATTCCTTAAAGGACTCGAAGAAGTAGCCGCGACTGTCAGTGAAGATCTGCGGTTCGATGAGGATGAGACCTTCGAGGCCGAGGGGATGAAAGGATGTTGGCATTGAGTTCAGTTCACTCTTGTTTGAAGAGAAGGGTGGGAGAAATCTTGATGAAGGCCTTACGCTCTCTGAATCGGGTTACGCATGCAGCGGAATTGCAAAGTCTTTGGCTATGGCGACTGCATTCACACGAGTCATTACTTGATGCTTCAAACTTGAAAGATTAGCAAAATCTGGACCCCAGCAGACGTTCTTTGCGCAATCAATTTCTCTGCTCACTTCACTTCGATTGTATTGTCAGCGCGGGTGGCTCCCAACTTCTCGAATCCGTATTGCCCTTGCGCCACTCCTTCTGAAGATTCCTCGCGAAGCATCCATCTCGTGAATTCCCCATCTTCAGATTCCACTTAGCCGTGTACAGAATCACCAACTCGCCAAGCCCGCAACGATGGTCTCTTCGGCCGCACTGGTGACGTCAAGTCCTGCGGCCTGAATGACGACACTATCGTTGTTGCCGTCCACGTTGCAACACCACAAGTACAATAGCCCCATGCGGCCCAGGTTATCTCTTGCGCTCGTGGCCTTCGCGATCTGCGCCTATTATCTTTGGGCCTCGCAACGCTTCAACCCTCTGTCGCCTAACGGCTACTACAACTACCTCGCCCGAGGATGGGCCGAGGGCCACCTCTACGTCCCAATTGCCCCCGATCCCCGGCTGCTCGCACAACCCAATCCCTACGACCCCAATCTCCCGGATGAGATCAAGATCCACGACATGGTTCTCTACAAAGGGCGCTACTACCTCTATCACGGTGCTGGCCCCGCGCTTGCTGCCTTTTATCCCTACAAGAAGCTCACGGGCAAAGATCTTCCGGAGAGCATCGCGGTCTTCTTCTTCGTCTCCATCGCATTCATCGCCAACGCCCTTACACTGCTTCATCTCAAACCCACCACAACGCCACTGCAACTCGCTGCCCTGGGCCTCGCCAACGGCATTCCATTCCTCCTGCACCGCATCTTTGTCTACGAGGTCGCAATCGCATTCGGCCAGGCAACGCTTTCCATCGCTACCGCGTTGTTGATCCGCAACCAAAACCGCTGGGGTGGCTTCGTCCTTGGCTTGGTCGTCCTATCAAGGCCCCATCTGTTGCTCGCAGCAATCTTCGCCAAGCCGCGTTGCTGGCTAACCGTCCCCATCGGACTCCTCATCGCTGCCGTATACAACCAACTTCGATTCGGCTCCCCCTTCGAGTTCGGCCTTCGATATCTCATCTCAGGCCCTGGCCAGCAACAGCCTAGCTTTCAGGTCGACTGGTTGCTCCCCAGCTTGTATTTGTTCCTGCTGGAACCTCCGACTTGGCTCCGCGAGTTTCCCTTCATCGCCATCCCTCGCAACAACACTTCCATCATCCCGCCGCATTTCTTTCACGAGAATATTATGGGTGCCCTGTGGCTCTCTCCATTCGCATTGGCCCAGCGCCCCATCTGGCGCCTCGCCTTGCCAGCGCTCGCCATCCTGGGCTTTCTCTGCTGCACTGGTTGGGTCACCCAACGCTATGCAATCGACTTTCTCCCCAGGCTGGTTCTGGCTGCTCTCGCCGCCCCGGCCACCTCGCGCCTGCAAATCCCTCTGATCCTTGCTGCCATCGCTTTGAACGTTCTAAGTCACATCCAGGGCCCCTACAACGCTCCCTAACCACTTACACTGAAGTAGATAAATGATAAAGTCCACCATCCCGGTCCTGCCCTCGCTCGACCTTGACGAGACCATCGCCTACTACACCAGGCTCGGTTTCAAAGTCTGGTCCCGCCACGATGGGGACTACGCGATCCTGGCTCGCGAAAGCCAGGAGATGCACTTCTTCCTCATGGGCCATCTCGACCCCTCTGAGAGTTTCTTCGGTTGCTATTGGCGCGTTGACGACGCTGAAGCTTTCCATGCGGAACTTGCCGCCTCAGGCCTGCAGAATCTCCACCCCATCGAAGACAAGCCCTGGGGCATGCGCGAATTTGCCATCATCGATCCCCACGGCAATCTCATTCGCATCGGTCAGGAACTCGAATAGCTTTCTTGCGATACCATCGGCAACAACCGATGCTGCGCAGAACACTTTTCACGCTCCCCTTGGCCATTGCCGCCCAGCAGCGCAAGGCTCTCAAAATCGTTGGTCTTGAAACCGACCTCAAGATCAACCCGCCGCGCAAACCTAACTACGATGCGCTCCAAGCCCTTGGCATCCATTCCGGTACCGTCACTCTCCGAATCAAGACCGATGCCGGCATCACCGGCTGGGCTTCATCCAGCTTCGGCACAGTGGAAGGTGGCCCCAAAGTCCTCCGCGCCATCCTCGAAGAAGAAGTCAAGCCGCTGATCCTCAATCAGGACCCGGCCTTTCCACGCAAGATCCGCGCCATCCTCAATCAGGGCCTCCAGTATCAAGGCCTCACCGGCATTACCCAGTTCGCGATCGCCGCCACAGACATCGCCATCTGGGACATCCTCGGCAAGCACGCCAATCTTCCGGTCTGGCGCATGATCGGTGCCATGCGCGATCGCATGCCGGTCTACTCGATGTGCGGTTGGTATTACGACAACGACGATGACCTCTCCCAGTACAAGGCTGAGATTGAGAAGGCCCTCGCACATGGCTACCGGGCCATCAAGATCAAGACCGGCAAGTACTCCATGGCCGATGATGAACGCCGCATCCGACTCGCGCAAGATCTCGCCGGCAAAGACCGTCGCGTCATGCTCGACGCCAATCAGGTCTTCTCCCGCAACGAAGCCCTTCGTCGCGGCCACATTTATCAACAAATGGGCGTCTTCTGGTATGAAGAACCGCTTCCGCCACAAGACATGGCCGGATACGCCGAACTTGCCGACAAGCTCGAAATCCGCCTCGCCACTGGAGAAAACCTCTACACCAAATACCAGTTCAACGACTTAATCCAGCGCAAGGGTGCCGACATTGTTCAGCCTGATAACCGCCGGGCCGGCGGCGTCACCGAGTGGCTCGAGATCGCGGCCATCGCCGATGCCGCTGGCATCCAACTCGCCAGCCACGGTGGCGGCGATGTCAACATGAACATGCTTTGTGCCGTCCCCAATGCAATCTACATGGAGACCGGCGGGCCCCAGCCGCGCATGATCAACGGCGAAGTCACCGCTCCCGAAGTCCCCGGTATGGCCACCGATCCCACCATAAAATAAAAACTCCGCATGCTCTCCACTCGTCTCCAGGCTCTCGACGCATTCCGTGGTCTCACCATCTTCCTGATGGTGCTCGTGAACACTCCCGGCGATGGCAATCACATCTATCCACCGTTACGCCACGCGCAATGGCACGGCTGGACGATTACCGACGCCGTCTTTCCCAGCTTCGTCTGGATCGTCGGCGTCGCCATCACTCTTTCGCTCGGCCGCAAGCTTGAACAGAACGTGAGCAAACAAGCCCTGCACTCCGATATCTTCCGACGCGCCGTGATCCTATTCACCCTTGGCTTGTTCCTGTATGCGTTTCCCACGTTTCCGCTCGACACTTTCCGGATCCTCGGCGTCCTACAGCGCATCGCGATCTGTTACGCCGTCACGAGCTTCATCTTTCTGCATACCGGACTTCGCGCCCAGATGATCATTACCGCCGCTCTGCTAGTCTCCTACGCCGCTATCATGCGACTGATTCCTGCACCCGGTTTTCTTCCTGGCGACCTCTCCGTCGAAGGAAACTTCGCGCACTACATTGATCGCATGCTGCTCGGCAATCACAATTACGGCGAAACGAAAACCTGGGACCCCGAAGGCATCGTCTCAACGCTTCCGGCCATCGCCACCTGCTTGCTCGGAGTTCTTGCCGGCCACATTCTAAAGCTCGGTTGGCATATCAACGATCGCACCCGTCACCTGCTCACAATAGGCGGCGGCCTCGTCGCCTGCGGCCTTATGCTCGACACCTGGCTCCCGATCAACAAGAAGCTCTGGACCTCATCGTTCACTCTCCTGATGGCAGGCATCGACTTTATCCTTTTCGGCACCATGCTCTGGCTCATCGACGGTCGGAAGGTTGTCGAGCCGTTTCGCCCTGCGATCATCCTCGGCATGAACGCGATTGCCATCTACCTCACCAGCGAATTCCTCATCACCCTGCTCGACATGTTCGGCCTTCGCCGCGCGATCTTTGAGACTGTCTTTGCGTCCCTCGGCCCCAGAAACTTCGCCAGCTTTCTATTCGCTTTCTCCTACTCTTTGCTCCACCTGGGCCTCTCCTACCTTTTCTATCGCCGCAATTGGTTCCTTAAGGTCTAATTAACTCGCTTGCAATCGTCCTTGAGTTCTGATATTTCTTTTCGCACGTCTTGTACGAAAGGGACTCCATGATAAGAGCACTTGTATTCCTAACTGCCTTGTTTGCGGTGTCAACCGCCAGCTATTCGCAGGCCGTTTACGGCAGCATTGTTGGCACCGTGACGGACTCCTCCGGCAGCGTACTCGCTGGCGCCAAACTCACCATCACCGACATGGGCCGTGATGTCTCGGTGAACACCACCAGCAACGACTCCGGTAACTTTAACCAGCGCTTCCTCATCGCTGGCCGCTATCGCATCCGCGTTGAGGCTCCCGGCTTTAAGACCTACGTGCAGGAGAACATAGGCGTTTCGGTCGACACCGACTCCCGCGTTGACATCCCGATGCAGATCGGTGAAGTCACGCAGACGTTGGAGGTAACGGGTGAAGCCTCCATCCTCAAAACCGAACGCTCCGACGTCGCCACCACCTTTAGCGACCAGACCATCATCAACATCCCGGTGCCGAACCGGCGCTTTTCCAACCTGCAGTTGATGACGCCCGGTGTCGTCTCCTGGCCCACGTCGGCTACCGCCGCCGCGGCCGAAAATCCCCAAGGCTCCTTCCGTATGCTCGTCAACGGACAGAGCTTCGCCGGCACCAGCCACCTGCTCGATGGCACCGACAATCATGATGCCGTGCTCGGCTGGCTTGTCATTAATCCTACGCTCGAATCCGTCACCGAAGCCAAGATCACCACTGCCAACTACGACGCCGAGTTCGGCGTTGCCAGCGCCGGCGTGGTTAGCGCGCAAACCAAATCCGGTACCAACCAGATTCACGGCAGCGCCTTCGAGTATCTCCGCAATAACGTGATGCAGGCGCGCAACCCATTTACGCAATCGCGTGTGATTCCCGGCTCCAACGGCAGAACGATTCCGCTCACCCAGTGGAATCAGTTCGGCGGCGCCGTTGGCGGCGCCATCATCAAGAACAAGCTCTTCTACTTCGGTGACTTTCAGGGCACCCGCCGCAATACTGGCGGCGGAGCACTGCTGCGGGTCCCTTCGGCCCCCGAACGCGCTGGCGATCTCAGCAGTCTCAACGTTCCCATCTACGATCCGCTCAGCGGCCCGACGCCGGCTACCCGCACTCGCTTTCCGGGCGATCGCATTCCCGCCGCTCGTCTCTCGCCCCAATCCCAGGCCCTGCTGAGACAGATCCCTCTGCCGAACGCGCCGGCCATTCTCGATCAACCTAACTTTGCCTCTTCCGGCGGCGTCAAGTATGACGACGAGTCCTTCACCGGCCGCGTCGACCACTTCACCACCGACAAGCTCCATGTCTTCGGCCGTTACACCCTGCAGCAGTTCCGCATCCTGGCACCCGGCTCCTACGGTGATGCGGGCGGCGGCGGCCTCGACGCCTCGGGCAACATTGCGGCCTTCGCGGGAAAGTCTGATACCCGTAATCAGTCGGTCGCTGGCGGCTTTGACTACGCCATGCGCCCCAACTTACTCACCGACTTCCGTTTTGGCTGGGTGCGTTACAACGTCGTGGTCGCTCCCAACGGCGTCGGCACCGCGCCGGCGAAAGACGCGGGCATTCCAGGTTTAAATCTGGACAACAACTTCACCTCCGGCATGCCCGGCTTCTGGGCCAACGGCTACGGCAGCGGCGGCGCAATCCCCTTCCGCTTCGGCTATGCGCTCGGCGTCAATGGCTGCAACTGCCCGCTGATTCAGGATGAGAAGCAGGTGCAGTTCGTCAACAACTGGACCAAGATCCAGGGCAATCACACCATCAAGTTCGGCGCCGATATCCGCCGCGCCTTCAACCTCCGCGTACCCAGTGACCGCCACCGCTCCGGCGAACTCAACTTCGACGTGGCCCGCACGCAGGGCCCCAGCGGCGGCTCCGGCCTCGCTACCTTCCTGCTTGGCGACGTCTCTCGCTTCGAACGCTACGTCTCGAATTCACTCAATGCGCGAGAAACGCAGAATCGCTGGTTCTTCTTCGGCCAGGACTCCTGGCGCATCACCAAGAAGCTGACCATCAACTACGGTTTGCGCTGGGAGATCTATCGCCCGCAGTACGTCAACGAGGATCGTAACGGCGGCTTCGTGGATCTGGCCACCGGCGAGGTGAAGGTGGCGGGCGTGGGCGGCGTAGGCCGTGACTTGAACGTCACGGCACCGTGGACCAACTTCGCGCCTCGTCTCGGCATCGCCTACCAGTTGAATTCCAAGACCGTCATCCGCGCCGGCTACGGCCGTGGCTTCAACCTTGGCGTCTTTGGCTCCATCTTCGGCCACAACGTGACGCAGAACCTGCCGGTGCTGGGCATCCAGTCCATGCAGCCTGCCAACAACTTCGATTCCGTCTTCAACCTGTCCAGTGGCCCACCCGCCCTCGATCCCGCTTCGATCCTCGCCGCTCAGCCCAAGGGCCCGAACGGTTTCAATCGCCTGCCGAACGGCGTGACGGCCTTTGTGATCAGTGACCCCATTCGCTTCCCCACCGTCGACGCCTGGAACTTCACCATTCAACATCAACTCGGACAGGGCATGTCCGCCGAAATCGGCTACGTCGGCACCAAGGGCACACATGTCTTTGCAGGCAACGGCGGCGACTACGATCCGAATCAGGCCAGCATCAACGGCTTTGGAACGCTCACCACCAACCAGCGCAAGCCCTTCTTCAACAAGTTCGGCTGGGCGCAAAACCTGCGCTACTACGGTAGCGACGCCAGCAATAACTACCACTCGATTCAGCTTCGCTTCGACAAACGCTTCGCGTCCGGCCTGTCGGTGATGACGCACTATACGTTCTCGAAGAACATCGACTACTCCGGCGTCTACTATCCGCAGGACGCAAGGCTGGCGCGCGGCGTATCGGACAACAATCGTCCCATCGTCGCGTTCCTCGCTTCTGTCTATGAAGTGCCCTTCGGGAAGGGCCGCAAGTACATGACCAATGCTCACAAAGCCGCCGAACTCTTCCTGGGCGGCTGGCAGCTGAACGGCACTTTCAACTGGATGTCCGGTCGGCCCTTCACGCCCAGCTATCGCGACTGCAACGCCGATCGTGATACGGGCTGGTGCCGTCCGAACTCGGTGGGCGACTACCGGCTCGACAAACCAAGCCAGTTTGGCTGGTTCCGCACTACCTCCGCTCCGCTTACGGCGAACCTCCAGACCGACGGCGTTTGGCAGCGTCCAGCCCGCGGCACCTTCGGCACGGTCGGCCGTAACGAGATCTTTGGACCCTCGTTCCAGCAACTCGACATGTCGTTGTTCAAGGCTTTTTCGATCACCGAAAAACACAACCTCCAGTTCCGCGCCGAGGTCTTCAACTTCCTGAACAAGACCAATCTCGCCGATCCCAACGGCTGCGTGGATTGTCCTGGTGTAGCCGGCCGCATCTTCGGTGCGTTCACCGGCTACGTTCCGCGCCAAGTGCAGTTGGGTCTGCGCTACTCCTTCTAGCCACGAAAGTAAAGTAACTCGAAGCGGCCCGCCCTTTACCGGGGCGAGCCGTTCTTGTTTTGGAGAGAATAGAATTTCTGATGCGCTTGCTCGCCTCCTTAGTGCTGCTGGCGGCGGTGACTCCTTCGTGGACGCCGCAACCGCTCCCCATGGTGCTGAAGACCGGCGAGACGCTCGCGCGCAAGCCCCTACCGGCCACCATGCCCGGCGGTTTGGCGATCTTCGACTTCGATGGCGATGGCCGACTCGATCTCTTCTTCGCCAATGGCGGCGAGTTTCCCGCCGGGCGCAAGACGAGGCCCGAACACGCCAATCGGCTCTTCCGCAATTTGGGTGCAATGCGCTTTGCCGACGTCACTACTGGAGCCGGCGTGACCGGTACGGATTATGCCTTCGGCGCCACCGCAGGCGACTACGATGCCGATGGCCACGTGGATCTGCTCGTGTCCGGCCTGCACGGCGTCACGCTCTATCACAATCGCGGCGACGGTACGTTTGCGGACGTAACCAGGCCGGCAGGCCTTGCTGGTGACCAGCGCTGGGCCGTGGCCGCCGGCTGGTTCGACAAAGACAATGATCGCGATCTCGACCTCATCGTCATCCACTACGTCGCCTGGAATGCCGCCACTGAGCGCCAGTGCATTGTTGACGGCCGGCCGGACTTCTGCCATCCCAAACACTACGCGGCTACGACGCACTCGCTTTACGAGAATCGCGGCGACGGCGTGTTCGCTGATGTCTCTGCCGCTGCCGGCTTCAACGCCCATCCCGGCAAAGGGATGTCCGTCGCGATTGCTGACTTTGATGCCGACGGCTATGCGGACCTCTTCATCCCCAACGACCGTGTCTTCAACCAGCTCTTCTTGAGCCGCGACCAGGGCAAGCGCTTTGAAGAGGCGGCTTTCGCCTGGGGTGTGGCCGCGCCGCTCGACGGCAATCCGCCTTCTTCCATGGGCACCGATGCACAGGACTTCGACGGCGATGGCCGCGCTGACTTGATCTACTCCGCGCTGCGCGACGAAACGTTTCCGCTCTATCGCAACACGGGCAGCAGCTTCGAGGAGGTGACGGCCGCCACGCGGCTCAATGTGCTCAGCCGCTTCATGGCCGGCTGGGGCATCCTGTTTGCTGATCTGGACAACGATGGCCAACCGGATATTCTCGCGGCACGCAGTGACGCCCTCTCCGTTACCGGTGGACGTGGCGCGGCCGCCAAGGAGCCGCCATCCTGGTTTCGCCAGCAAAAAGGCAGATATGAACACGGCACAGGTTGGGAGACTCTTCCGAAAGCAATGTGGCGCGGTGCCGCAGCGGCCGACCTGAACCAGGATGGCTGTCTCGACGTGGTGCTTACGGCGCTCGAAGGCGCTCCACAGGTGCTCCGCCATCCATGCGCTGGCGCACAGCGCTGGCTTGCCGTCGATGTTCGTACGCCCGGCGCGCGCATTCGCGTTGGCACCTCGCAGTGGCACTTCGTCTCGTCCGCCAGCGGCTATTCTTCTTCGGTGGTCGCTTCACAGCACTTCGGCCTTGGCGCGGCCACGGCCGCCGATGTCGAAGTCATCTGGCCAGGTGGCGCCACTAAGATCTTGAAAGCCGTAGAGGCCAATCGTATCGTGAAGGTGACGCCATGATCGTCGCGCTGCTGATCTTGGCGCAGGACCCCGCCGGTCTCTCCGCCGAAGGCGCTGCCGCAATGCGCGCAAAGCAGTATCCCGTTGCCGTGCGTGCCTACCAGACGCTGGTGGCCCAGGACGCCGCCAATCCCATATGGCGCTTGAACCTTGGCATGGCGCACTTCTACGCCGCCGACCACGCTGCCGCGGCACGCGCCCTGGAGGAGTTTCTGCGCGCCAAGCCACAGCCCGGCCCCGCGCACCTCTTCCTCGGCGTAGCGCGGCTCAAGCTGCAACAACCGTGCGAGGCCATTGCGCCGCTCGAAGCTGCTTTGCAGTGGCCGCAGAAGCCGCAGTCGCGATGGACGGAACTGGCCGACGCCTATCAAGGCTGCCAGCGCTGGGAGGCAGCGGCCAAGGCCTACTCGGAAGCGGCCAAGCTCGAACCCCAGGAGGCTCGGCTGGTGCGCCAGAGTGCGCACTGCTGGCGCATGGCTCGCCGCTACGAGCTCGCCAAGCCGCTCTTCGCCTCGCTCACGAACAAGTACGAAGGCAACGCCGAGTTCCAGTTCGAATACGGTGATACGCTCGTCAGGCTGGAGGGCGCGGAAGCTGGATTACCCTGGCTCGAAAAAGCAGTGGCCGCGGATGCAAATCTGCTGCCGGCGCAAGCCGCGCTTGGGCGCGCGCTGATCGAGTTGGGCCGCCCCGCCGATGCGGTGCCACCTCTGGAAGTCGCCGCGAAAACCGACCCCGCGCTTCTGCTGCCCTTAAGCCAGGCCTATCGAGCTCTGGGCCGCACCGCGGAAGCCGCCCGCGCCGAGGCCGACTACAAAGCCCGCATCACGCAGCCCTAATCTTTGGGCTCCACAATGCGCAAGATCTGGTTGGCCTTCACTCCGTTCAATTGCTGTTCTTTGCCGTTCGGCCATCGGATCTGCAGGTCAGCCGTTTCGGCTTGATCCAGGCCAAAGTGCAAGCGCAAGTCCGACTGCGAAAGATAACTCCCGCCCGAGCGCACCTCGGCCATCTGGTTGCGTCCACCATGGCGGCAAATCACACGGGCGCCAATCGCCGATCGATTCGAGACCGTTCCGATCAGCTTCACCTGCAGCCAGCGCCGGCCGGTGGTGTTGTCGCAGCGCAGCAGTTGCGGCACGTCATTGACGCAGTTCACGGCGACATCGAGATCGCCATCATTGTCGAAGTCTCCCACCGCCAGTCCGCGCGCGGACACCTGCTCCAGGATCCCAGGCCCCGTCTGCGGGGAGACATCGGCAAAGCGTGACTTGCCTAGATTGCGGTACAGCACCTTGCGCTGTTTATAGCCGGCCTCGGTATCGGTATTGCCCACTTCGGGATACACGTGGCCATTGGCCAGCAGGATGTCCGGCCAACCATCGTTGTCGAAGTCTAAGAACGCCGCGCCCCAGCCAAGAAAGCGCGTATTGCGTCCTAGGCCGGCTTGAAACGTTTGATCCTCAAAATGGTTTTCCCCCAGGTTGCGATAGAGGCTCGAAGTGTCGCCGGCAAAATTGGTCTTCACGATATCGAGCCAACCGTCGCCATCGAAGTCGGCGGCGTCCACACCCATGCCGGCCTGAGATTTGCCATCGGCCGAGTACGCCACGCCGGCCTGAATCCCGATCTCGCTGAAAGTTCCATCATGGTTGTTCTTGTAGAGCGCCGACGAAGTGGAATCGTTGGCGACATAGATATCGGGCCAGCCATCATTGTCGAAGTCGGCCACCAAGACGCCCAGTCCGTAGGTGCCAGGCGTATTCAGAATGCCCGCTGCTTTCGATACATCACTGAAGGTCCCGTCACCATTGTTGCGAAAGAGAATGTTCTTGGCTCCCGGTAAGCCCGGCGGCCCGCAAGCCACCTGCAGTCCTTTGTACTTGCAAGTGCCGTTCTCCGGCACCGGTACGGTCTTGAGGTCGAAGTCGATATAATTCGCCACGAAGAGATCGAGCAGACCGTCGCGGTTGTAGTCGACGAAGGCACAGCCCGTATTCCAACGAGGTATGCGGCCGCCCGCCGTGGTGATGCCGGCCTTACGCGAGACATCTTCAAAGGTGCCATCGCCCCGGTTCTTATAGAGCTTGTTCTCGCCCCAGTAGCTGACAAAAAGATCATCCAGGCCATCGTTGTCATAATCGCCGACGCAGACGCCTTGTCCCCAACCGTGATGCAAGAGGCCGGCCTTGCGAGTAACATCCGTGAAGGTGCCGTCGCGGTTATTTTTATAAAGTCGGTTGGAGGGCAGTCCGCCGGTGAAGTTGGCCTGAAATCGCGACCCGTTCACAAAGAACAGGTCAAGCCAGCCATCGTGATCGTAGTCGTAGAAAGCTACGCCACAGCCGGTGGTCTCCACCAGATAACGGTTCTTTTTCTCGTCGCCGAACACTGTCTTCTCGCGCAGCCCCGCCTCCCGGGCTATGTTCACGAAGCTCACAGGCAACTGCTGCCCTTGCATCAACTGATCGAAGGAGTAGACCGCCGCCGTCCGGCAGAGCGACTTCAGAAACCCACGCCGATTCTTCATCGAATCACTTTCGGCCTTTGCGCCCTGGCGCGATCGAACATCTCTGTTTGCATTTTCTCCTTGGCGGCCTTTCGCGTGGCCGCTTCGGCTAAGTACTTACTGCTGCCGAGACTATCCCCTTCGAGGCGCAAAACTTGCCCCATCTGTGAGTAAGGTCCGGGGTCTTCCGGCTTGAGACGAATGGCCGTTTCGAGCGCCACCTTCGCTTCGGCCAGCGAGCCCTTTTGACGCAACACCGTACCGTACATGCCCCACGCCTCGGCGTATTCGGGCGAGAGCTTTACGGCCGCGGCGAAGTGCTGATCGGCTTCGTCGAAAACGCCATCTTGCCAGTAAACGATGCCGAGAGTGTAATGAGCTTCAATCAGTTGCGGGTCGAGCTCCAGCGCTCGCAGCAGGTGCTTCTTAGCCGTCTCCAGGTCATCTTTCTGCTTATGAGAAAGCCCCAGGTTGTAGTGCATGACGGCCGATTGCGGCGCAACGGCGAGTCCTCGCTCATATACGGCAATGGCTTTCGCGAGTTCATTCTGCTGCAGGTAAGAGAAGCCCAGGTTACTTAGTGCGGCCAGATTCTCAGGCGACTTCTGCAACACGAACTGCGCCTCGGCGGCTCCCTTCAGCGCCATGCCCTGATCGGTTAGCAGGAAGCTCAATGAGTTCCGGCATTCGAGACAATTGGGCCGCAGGGTAACCACGCGTTGGTAAGCGGTGAGCGCCTTGGCTCGATCTCCCATCTCCTGCTCGGCCATGGCATAACGCTGCCAGTAGTCGAAATTGGCAGGAGCCCGTTTCACCGCCGCCGCCAGCGATTCCACCGCCCGTACACGATCCCCTTCGAGCCACAGCGCTACGCCGAGGTGATAGTGCGCGGACGCATTCGCAGCCGACAATCGCAATGCTTCTTGAAACCGCCCAATCGCCTCCCCTCGCCGCCCCATCGCCGCCAGGAGAAAACCAGCCTCATCTTCCAGTGCCGAACTGCGAGGTCTCTGCAGTTCCACCACGCGCAATGCCCCTGTCGCATCCCCGGCCAGCTTCAAGCGCTCCACTTCGGTGCGCCAGTTTGCCTGCGCCAGCACGATCAGGATGAGCACCTTCAAAACCATTCACTATCGCTCCCGCAGCAGTATCGTCAGCCCTCCGCCCACCAGGGCCAATACCGCCAGCATACCGAATACCTCGCTATACCCAGCACCTAAAGCGTTCTGCTTCCGCGCCGCATCGAGGATGCCCGCAAAGTACCCTGGCACCACAAACCCGCAAACACCCCACGCGCTGAAGAGAAGTCCATAATTTGCGCCAACATTTTTGGGCCCAAACAAATCTGCCGTCATTGCGGGCATCAAAGCCAAAAAACCTCCGTACGAAAACGCCACCAGGCACAAACCCAACAACAATCCGCCAAAACCATCCACCGTTCGCAAGACAAATGCGCAAGTCAGCACACTCACCCCGCACATGCCCATCAGGGCAGGGAATCGCCCCCACCGGTCCGACACACTGCCCCACGCCAACCGGCCCGCTCCATTGAAGACACTCATCACACCCAGCCCCGCCCCTGCGCTGGTAAAGCCACCTGTCTTGGCAGCCTCGCGCAACAAAGGAGAAGCCTCACCAATTGCCGTTAACCCAACGGAAGTCCCCACAAAATAGAGCGCCCACAACACATAGAAACGCCAGTTTGTAACTACTTGAGCCGGCGACAAGTCAACCGTTGTCTTCTTGCCGGCTACTGGATTCCACCCCACCGGTTTCCAATCCTTCGGCGGTACCGCATACAATTGCGCCGCTCCCACAACACCCACCAGAAACAACCCCGCCAAGACGAAGAATGTCCGTGGAATCGTCGTGCCCATCTCCTGCACATCCTTGCCGATCATCCATTCCAGCCACGGCCCGAACACGAGGGGCCCCAACCCAAACCCCATCACCGCCAGCCCCACAATCATTCCGCGACGGTCAGGAAACCACTTCACGCACATCGCAATTGGCGTCACATAAGCAAACCCCACGCCCACTCCGGCCACCAATCCATAGCCGATCACCAGGCCTGCCACCGTTTCGTGCATCAGTCCAGCGATCAGGCAGCCCGCCGCCAGCAGCAAGCCACCGACAGTTGCCACCACCCTCGGGCCCTTGCGATCCTGCCAGAATCCAGCCAGGATCATACCCGCCGCAAACGCCAGCAACGAATACCGATAAGGCATCACACTCTGCGCGCGGCTCCATCCGTGCAATTGTTCCAGCGGACCCCGAAATACACTCCAGCTGTAAAGGATCCCCAATAACACCTGCATGAATATCGCCGCCGCAGCGTATCGCAACACGTCCAGATTGCTTGGTTCAGACACCAAGCCATCATACATGTACACCCTTCTCGGGTTCAGCGCGGCGAGTTACCGCTTGCGCATCCTCTTCAACGGAGATTCCACGCGGGCATAGTCGCCGGGAGTTGCAAAAACGCTTTCGTCGATTGCCGCCGTAGAAAAGTTGCTGGACTCCGTGAAAGACTCCATCAGCAGCGACCCTTCTCCTTGCGCTGGGGGAGGCGCCTGTGGGGTAGGTGCCGGGGCTTCCACCTTCGGTGCTTCTTCTTTCTTCTTGCGGCCAAACCCACCCAAGCGTCCGCCTAAGGCACCTCCCAGCGCTCCGCCCAAAGCTCTTCCGGCGGACTCCTTAGCCGCTCCGCCAACATCCACTTGCTGTGGCTGCCCGTCCGGCCCTGTCTTCATGCTGGAGAAGTCCAGATTCATTCCCGGCATCGTAATCCTGCTCATCGTCAACACGGGGATCCCTGGAGTCTTCTGCGACTCTTCAGCCATTTTTTTTATCGCTTCGGCCATCCCCGGTTGGTTGCCCATGGCCGCCATGGGATTTGATATACCCAACCAATTCCCCTTGTCCTTCATTCGTGCGAAAAACGCCCGATATTCGCTGTATCCTGGCACCGCCTCGCTGTGCCAGCTGTCCGCGACAATCTTCGTCATTGCCGCCGTTTGCTTTCCATCGGAAACGAGTGGCTCTACCGTGAAGATCATCTGCTTGGCCGGTACTCCGCCCACTTCTTTTTCAACTCCAGTGGCCTTGGCATCGAATTTCATTTCCATCGATGTTTTCGAGTTGCCGCTATTCTTCTTCATCTCGGCCTGCATCTCTTCCATCGCCTGCCGCATTTCCTCGAAAGTCATCGTGGAATACTGCTTTTTGTCGTGAGTCAGCGTCGTGATGGTTTGCTTATCAAAATCGATAATCGTGGTGCTCGACTTCGAGGCGGTTGCCATGCGACTGCCTTTGAGATAGTTCACCGTGGTCTCGGGCTCTGGCTTCTTGCCAAACGCCATCTTCGTGACAAGCCCCTTGGTGATGCGAGTCGTTTGCTCGTAGCGGAAGTCTGCCATCAACAGGCTCGTTGCCGCCAATCCAACACAGAATAGTTTCATGAATTCTGTCCTCCACACCGAATCTACCAAAACTTCAAAGCTA
Organism: Acidobacteriota bacterium; assembly: GCA_016870995.1. Classification (GTDB taxonomy): domain Bacteria; phylum Acidobacteriota; class Terriglobia; order Bryobacterales; family Bryobacteraceae; genus Bryobacter. The sequence goes on along the minus strand of VFZU01000060.1, from coordinate 14,251 downwards.
TTTCACTTCGGTGTATCCCTGAGGTGGGGCCATCTCGCTCTCTTCTACAGGACTCTCGCGATAACTCTTCACCTCAACCAATCCATTGAGGATCTTTCCTTGCGCCCCGATCTGAAACCGCATCGCATCCACTAATTCGCCGCCCTCGCGGATCGACGCGACAGTCTTCTCGATTCCAGGCATCAAGCTCACCAGGCTCTCCATCGCCGGTAAAAGATAAGCCAGGCCATACTTGCTTCTGTAAGCGTCAAGGCTTCGCATCGTGGTTTTGTTTCCAATTCGCTCCGCCTTAACCTCCATGGTCATCCCGCTTCCGCCGCCTGGAAACAACCGCTTCAGCCCCTCGATCAATGGCCCCGGAATATCGGCTTCGATCCGTTTCCGCATTTCTTCGATGCGCAGCCTTTCGAAGGTCTTGTCTGTATGGTCGACCAGCATCATCTGCCCACTACCATAGTTCAGCAAGATCGAAGACTTTTCCCCCTTAACCAGCATTCGGCTGCCTTTCATCAGCACCTCGTCGCCCTCACTTGACAGTTTGCTCAATCCCGCGAGCCCAGCCACCAACCGGATCAACGCATTCGCCTTGATGTCATATGCCAGTCGATAGCGAGCATCGGCCCACAGGTTCAAGCCGAGCAATAGCACTGTCAATAACTTGAACATGCCCTACTTCACTTCCACATAGCCGTCTGGAATCGCGAACTCCGACGCCGGGATCGCAACTGTTTTGAAATCTTCAGCTCGCATTGTCATTTTCAGGCTCAAAACATCTGCCAGCCCCTTTGTTTCCATACGCATCGTCATTTCAACCAATTGACCCACGAGCTTCTCGGCATCGTTCAACATCTCTTGTCCGCCAGGCACTGTAGCTAGAAATTGCCCCATGATCTTCAGCGTGGGTGAGCTCACTGCTCCGTTCTTGCTGGCGGCGGCGATGATCTCTTTGGCTCCAGGCGCCGTTTCACTGACCCAGAACTCCATTTGGGCCCGAGAACTCATCCCCGATGGCACGCCCGGATAGTTGAATGACATCTCAAGCACGCTTACAATCCCCTTGGCATCGAATCCCGCTACCTGTTTTGGTTCGGCGATCGGGTTGCTCACGATGCGAAACACGGCACCCATCTGCTTGAGCTGCTGCATCGAAGCCTGTGCCGCCAACTCCGATTGCGCGGCTCCGTTGCGCGTCCACGTCTTCTTTTCATGGTGAATGGTGATCAGGTTCTCAGTTCCATACTCAAGAATCTGGGTCACTTTCCCGTTCCTGGTCAACTGCTTTTCTGCGGTCTGCAGAATCTGAGATGAGCAATCTCTCATGGCATCCTGAAGCGCACCGGTGCGTGCCATCACCTTATCGCTGCTCTCAATTTCACATTTCAGGGTGTAGCGCACGTCCGCCCGAGCCGCCGCGCAAAGGGCCAGGTAAACAACCAGAATCTTCGAATTCACCATCGCGCTCATAATTTTCGCATCCTAATAGTAGTGATGCATATTTCGGCAGTGAGTTACCTAAATACGCGCCCCCTTGTTTGGGGCCTCATGTCTGGATCCCCACAATTGAAGCTCGATTTCGATCTTCCCGCCGTTTGCGCCGCCCGCTTGGCAGCCAAGGAAGTCGACGCTGGCCTCGTTCCCGTGATCGAAGCTGCCCGGCAGCATCTCACCCAGATCGGCTCCCTCGGCATCGCCTGCCATGGCCCCGTCCGGAGTATCCTTCTGCTCAGCAAAGTTCCCATTCCAGAGGTCCGCACCCTTTCTCTCGATTCATCTTCACGCTCATCCGTCATGCTGGCCCGCATCATTCTGAGCGAGGCCTATAAGGTCGTACCCGAAACCACTGTCATGGCCCCCGATCTCACTGCCATGCTCGGCAAATCCGACGCCGCCCTAATCATTGGAGATCCCGCCCTTCGCATCGACCCGAACGCCACTGGCCTCCACGTCCTTGACCTCGGCGAGGAATGGTTGAAACTCACGGCCCTTCCCATGGTTTTTGCGATCTGGGCCGGCCATCAGCAAAACACCGATCTCGCCGCCATTCTGGAGCAGAGCTACGCGACCGGCCGTAAATCCCTTGAAGAAATCGTGATGGCCGAAGCCGCTCCTCGCCACATCTGGCCCGGCCTTGCCTACGAGTACCTGAATTCGATCATCAAGTACGAAATCACAGACGAATGCCGCCGTGGAATGAAACTCTACATCGAACACGCCATGAAAATGGAGGCTGAACAACCCACATGAATCTAACCCGAACCACGCGTGAACAAGCTCGCGACTACTTCCACTCGCCTGATCTGATTGGCGTCGGCATGGCCGCCGATCAGGTGCGTAAAGCCTACCACCCGGAAGGTGTCGTTAGCTACATCATTGATCGCAACATCAACTACACGAATTTTTGTACCGAGTACTGCACGTTCTGCAATTTCTATCGCCCGATGAATTCTCCCGAGGGCTATATCCTCTCGAACGACACCATCTTCGAAAAGATTCAGGAGACGATCGACCTCGGCGGTACAGGCGTACTCATGCAAGGCGGCCTCCATTCTGAACTCAAGATCGAATGGTATGAGGCACTTTGCCGCGCCATCAAGGACAAGTTCGGTGACCGCATCTGGCTCCACTTCCTTTCTGCACCTGAAATTCTCAACATCGCTCAAATCTCCGGCATCACCGTTCGCGACACACTGGCTCGATTGCGTGATGCTGGCCTTCAGTCGATTCCAGGCGCGGGTGCGGAGATCCTCGACGACGAGGTGCGTCACCGCATTGCTCGCCTGAAATGCAATACCGAAGAATGGCTCGACGTCCACCGCACAGCCCATCAGCTTGGCATCCGCACTACTGCCACTATGATGTTCGGCACGGGCGAAACCCTTGATCACCGCCTCAATCATCTTGAGCACATTCGTCGTCTCCAGGATGAAACCGGCGGCTTCACCGCCTTCATCCCCTGGAGCTTTCAGCGCGAAGGCACCTCCCTCGGACGCTTCGTTAAAGAAGAAGCTACCGCCGTGGAGTTCCTTAAGATGCTCGCCATCAGTCGTGTCTACCTCGACAACATCGTGAACATCCAAACTTCCTGGGTGACACCAGGCCTTAAGGTTTGCCAGATGGGCCTGCGTTTTGGCGGGAATGACGTCGGCAGCATCATGATTGAAGAAAACGTTGTCTCCCAGGCCGGAGCTCGTTTCCAGGCATCTGAAGAAGACCTGCGTCGACTCATTCGCGACGCTGGTTTCATGCCGAAACAACGCGATACGCTCTACCGTACCTATTTCCTCAACTAGCTATGAAACTTCGCCTCCGCGCCAATACGATTCGGCTTCGTCTTCTCGAACACGAAGTGGCCCGCCTCGCGTCAGGTTCCGTTGTGTCGGAAACAGTTCCCACTCCGCGCCCTTTTCACTACGAGGTCGTCTCTTCGTCTGCCGAAGATCTCATTGCGACGTTCGATCAAGATACTCTTCGAGTCGAAGTACCCTCCGCCTGGGCCGTTGAATGGGCCACCAACGATGTAGTTGGCCGCCAGGCGAAAACCGCTGGCCTCGACATCCTGATCGAAAAAGACTGGGCTTGCACTACCCCTCGACAGGGTGAAGCAAACGACGGCACCTATCCCAATCCAACTGCATTAACATAAGTAGCTTGGCTACCCCAAACAACGACACCTCATTCTTCGGGCACCCCCGAGGGCTTTCGACGCTCTTCTTTACTGAAATGTGGGAGCGCTTCTCCTACTACGGTCTCCGCGCCATTCTCGTCCTCTACATGACAGCAGACCCAGCCACGGGGGGCCTTGGCTTCTCCATCCCCAAAGCCAGCGCCATTTACAGCCTCTATGCTTCCTTGAACTATTTGCTCGCCTTGCCTTGTGGATGGCTGGCAGATAAGTTCTTGGGCCTTCGCGCCGCAGTGATCTATGGCGGCATCCTGATCGCGATCGGCAATGGCCTTATGTACTTTCCGGGGCTCACTACTTTTTATGCCGGCCTAGCCGGCATCATTCTTGGCACCGGCCTGCTCAAAACCAACGCCTCCACCATGGTTGGCACTCTCTATGGCGAAAAGGACCCACGCCGAGATTCCGGCTTTTCCATCTATTACATGGGAATCAATATTGGCGCGCTGGTCTCGCCTCTGATCGTTGGTTATTTGGCGCAACGCGTCAATTGGCGCTACGGCTTTCCTGTCGCAGCCGCCTTCATGTCGATCGGGCTCATTCAGTTCTATCTCGGCGCAAAAAACTTCTCCGAACATGTCTTTAAACCAATTCCGCCATCAAACGTCCTGGAGCAACAACAGAATTCTCGCTACCTCAAAATCGGCCTTGCCGCGATCGTCGCTCTCATTGCCGCTGCTTTCCTCTTCATCCCCAGCGTGGAAATCCTTGCCGATAGCTTCGGCGCCATCCTTCTCACGATCGTCGTTCTGGTCCTTGGCGGCCTGCTTTTGGTCGGTAGCCCCAACGCTCACGAGCGCCGCCGACTGGCCGTCGTCTGCATCCTCTTTTTCATCTCAACCCTCTTCTGGTCCAGCTTCGAACAAGCTGGCAGCACTCTGAATCTATTTGCGGAAAACAATACTCAGAATCTCTTCCCGTCCACCTGGTACCAAAGCTTCAATTCGCTCTTCCTTATTCCCCTCGCACCCGTTTTTGCTGCCCTTTGGATTCGCCTGGGTGACAAGCAGCCCAGCGTCCCTGCGAAGTTCACAATTGCCCTCATCTTCGTCGGCCTTGGATACGTCTGGCTCATGTTTGGAGCTCAATCTGCCAGTGATTCCGCCCGCGTCTCGCCAATCTGGCTCATTGGAACCTACCTGCTACACACCATTGGCGAGCTCTGCCTGTCTCCCGTCGGCTTAAGTGCGATGACGAAACTGGCCCCTGCCCGCATGGCTGGCTTCATCATGGGCGTGTTCTTCCTGTCGATTTCAAGCGGTAACTATATCGGTGGCCGTCTTGCCGGGTTCTATGAGAAATTGCCGCTGCCCCAACTCTTCGGTGGCATCGGTGCTTTCTGCATTGTCATCGCGTTGATCTTTGCGATCTTCATCAAGCCTGTGGCGAAGATGATGGATTCCGGCCCTTCATCCACCGCAACGTCTGCTTGAAGTTCTTCACACCCGCGATTGAGCCGAGTTTCTCTACACTCATCGCCGCTGCCGCGTTACCGAACTCGGCTGAATCTCGCAAAGAATATCCTCTTGTCCAGGCGGCAAGAAAAGCGCCCGCGAACACATCGCCCGCTCCGGTCGTGTCCATTGCATTCACTTCGAATGCTGCTACATGTTCCCCATCTACAATCACTCCCCGCTTGCCTCGCTTCATCACTACATGTTGAGCCGGCAACTGTTTCAGCGCGGCTTTCCAGTTGCTGGCGCCAGCGATCCGCTTCGCCTCATCCTCGTTCAAGAACAAGACGTCCACGTGCTCAAGGCATGGCATGACGACGCTTCCCCATTCGCCGCGAGAATCCCATCCCGTATCCATAGAAGTTGTCAGGCCCGCAGCTCTGGCTTTTTTTAGGAACTCAGGGGCTAGCTTTCGTAACGCCACCACTCCGAAAGGATTTGCAACATGCAAATGGGAAAAACCATTCATGGCAATCACCTTGCCCAATGACTCGCGGCTCGCTCCAGGGCGGTGCACAAATGCTCTTGAACCTGACTTCTTGACGAGCGCCATCGTTGTTGGAGTCGGCAAAGCCAACCGCTTCACGCGGGACACGTCGACGCCTGCTTGGGTAAGAATGTCGATCAACTGCGAGCCCTCTTCGTCTCGTCCCACCGCCCCGGCCAGTGCAACACTGGCGCCCATCTTTGCCAGCGTATAACTCGTGTTGGCCCCATTGCCTCCAACACTGCGGGTAAATTGCTCCACCCACACCGTGCCATCCCAATGAATCGATTCCACCGGCCAAGCCAGCAGATCCAGCACCAAATTTCCAACAACTAAAAGTTTCATTCGAATATCTTTTTCAGCGGAATGCTCCGCGTGACAGACCCAGCCTGCAGGACCAAATCTTCTTGAGACAATCTCGCCTCAACCATTTCTTCTCCGCTTAACCCCCACCTTGAGAAATGGCGGCCGCGGCCCCTCATCATGAACGGCACCTCTTTGTACTCCACCAGTGGCTTGCGCACGGCTTCCGCTTTACCAACAGCCAACTGGTTTGGTGATACCCCAATAGCAAGACCTCCATTCGGCAACTGCATCAACGAAATCCACTTGCCCTGTTGGCTGGCCGCCATTGAGCAAACTCCCTTAACACAGTTGCCAACGTAGGCTGAAATCTTGGCCCAATCAAAACGCCCCGTCGCAATGTAGTAACTATCCGGCTCCCCGATCACAGCAACCAGCCGATCCAGATCTCGACGAAAATCGAAGCCGGTCTTCTCGACAAACTCTTTGTACTCGGCTTCTTCTCCTCCAGCTTGTCCGGCCAGTTGCTTCACCACGGGCCCTTCAATTAACAGGAAAATGCCATCATCGGTCGGCAAGTGTCCCACCTGCTCGACCAACTTCATCTGGTCCCGTTGAATCAAAAAATAGAATGCGCCGCAAACCATTACAGCGCCAACGATCCACCATGCCTTCACGACTTCAGGATACGGCAAGGCAACTCCATCATCAGCGCTCGAAACTGGTCAAGCGTCAAGCTCTGCGCCCCATCGCTCAACGCCGTGTCTGGATTGGGATGGCATTCCACCAGCAGCCCATCGGCCCCAACTGCCACTGCCGCACGCGATAACGGGGTCACCAGGCTTCTTCGCCCAGTTGCGTGTGAAGGATCGAGAATCACCGGCAGATGTGTCATTTCTTTCATTGCAGGCACGGCAGCGATATCGCAGACATTGCGCGTATGAGAGTCGAAACTCCGAATTCCCCGCTCACAGAGCACCACATCGGGGTTGCCGCTGGCCAGGATGTACTCCGCGGCCATCATCCATTCCTTCAAGGTTGCCGAGGGGCCGCGTTTCAACAAAACTGGCTTCCCGCAACGGCCCAAAGCTCGCAATAATGCAAAGTTCTGCATGTTTCTAGCGCCGACCTGCATCAGGTCCGCATATGCCGCCACAAGATCTACATCGGCTTCGCTCATGACCTCAGTGACGATTCCAAGCCCAAATCGCTCTCGTGCCAAGGCGAGCAATCGTAACCCTTCCTCACCTAGCCCTTGAAACTCATAAGGCGAAGTTCGAGGCTTGAATGCTCCGCCTCGCAACAACTGCCCTCCGCTGCTTGCGATCACGTCGGCACACTGCATGAGTTGTTCTTCGCTTTCAACGCTGCAAGGGCCAGCCATCACAACGAAGTTTCCATCTCCGAAGGCGACGTCGCCTACGCGGACAATGCTGTTTTCGGGTTGTACGTCTCGGCTCACTAATAATTTCACGGCAAAACTCCGATCCAGAAACGCCAAAAGGCCCACTCGGAACATCCGAGTGGGCCTTTGACTAAACCGGAAAAATTGGGATTAGTTCTTCATGGCAGACAAGTCCACTCGTTCGCGCGGGGCGAAATACCAATACCAAAATCGATACGAGTGGCGTGGGGCCATAGCAAAATCATACCACGCTTAACGCTTCTTTACAAAAACAAAGTAACAGCGAGTTGTGTTTAATCATCAGACTCTTGTCTCGATGCTTCGTCGCTTCTTTGCTGTATATTTCATCTTGGTTACGATGGCGTTTGCCCAATCGGCATCTCTGCGCCTTGTAAACCGTGTCGAACTTCCTCCAGTCATTGATGGCAACAGCGCAGCGTTCTGGGCTGACGGCGTGATGCATCTGTTCCATTCCACGGGGGTCCCTCATATTTCTAGCGGGCCCGACCAGTTCCAGCTTGGAAACACACGCAAGGTCTCCTTCGACTCCGTTGAGCACAGTCCGGTCTGGTTTGAAGCGGTCTGGAAAGACGACGACGGCACTTTGTTTCTCTTCTGCCACCACGAACCTGAAAAGCGATGCGGTGATGATAACCTCACGGCTCCGAAAATCGGAGCTGCCATTTCACTTGATAACGGAGCAACGGTGCAGGACCTCGGAATCGTGCTGGAGTCTGGTGATTCTCTCGATTGTGATGCGAAGAATGGCTTTTTCTCTGGTGGCCATGGCGACGTCAGCGTCATTTTGGATAAGGATCGAAGGTATTTTTACTTCTTCTTCACGAATTACGGAGGCCCAGTTTCGTCGCAGGGTGTTGCCACTGCGCGCATGGCCTTTGAGGATCGATTCAACCCCTCTGGCAAAGTCTTCAAGTTTCACCTGGGACGTTTTAATCAGCCCGGTATCGGCGGCAAAGTCAGCCCGATTTTCCCCGCTGTTCGATCCTGGCAGTCTTCTGACACGGACTCACATTGGGGGCCGGCGGTCCATTACAACACGCATCTCGACAAGTACGTGATCTTGCTGAATCGCAGCTGCTGCAATCCGGGCTGGCCGCAGGCTGGGATCGACATTACGTTTAACTCAGATCTTTCCGATCCATTCTCCTGGCGCCCTCCGCGCCGGTTGCTCAATAATTCCGACATCATCCGATACCCCGGGTATTATCCTCAAGTGCTTGGCCTCGAGCCCGGCCAATCCGACCACCTTGCTGGCCAAACCGCTCGCCTCTATCTGATGGGCATCTCCGATTGGAAGATCAATTTCAGCGACGAAGATCCCGAGCCGGAACCCGATCTGGCATGTCCTAATCCAGATGTGCCGTGCCCAACCAGCGCCTCGACCGTTGTAAAGAACTGACGATTTTTCTTCCTGGTCAAACCTTCATCGAAGCCAATTCCTCGAGTGAATCCTTGATCTGGCTATGAACGTGTCTTCTTGAATTCTCCAATCCTCGTGAGATCCTGTTTCGGGCCAAAGTGCTCTCGTTTCGCGCGTGCGCCATTCAAGGTGTAGAAGCCGAGTTCAGCGACGAAGGTCTAGGGCAGAAACCCGATTGGCAAGTCGCAATCCTCTCCCCGGATTGCTCATTGATTCCACATCGAAGCCCATTCACCTCAAGCTGCAACGACTTCTCGAGAGGTATCGTTCGATTTAAGTTTCATTCGCTTTTCGAAGCGATCCATGGGCCCCACCCCAAAACGACAAGGGGGCCAGCCCCGAAGGGCCAGCCCCATGTTTTCCGCCTCAAGCTTCAGTAACTACTCGCGGGGTAGCATGCCGCTCAGCCACATGCCCTGCCATTGGCCCGCTGCGCCTCCACGCCTTGTGCCAGGGACAGCCCGCATCACTCGGAAAGCGACTGCATCACCCGGCTTTAACGTCTGCTGGATGCGCTTCACATCATCGACACTGGCCATTGGAGAACGGTTGATCGATACGATAACATCACGCTCCATCACGCCAATCTCTTCGGCGAAGCTACCCGGCACAGTGCGAGTCACCTGTACACCGCGCTTCTCAGCAATACCCATCTTCTCGGCTTCCGCCTCTGGCAGATTCGCGATCATAATGCCGAATTGGGCACTCTGCTGGCTGTTTTGCGACAGCTCCTCTTGTTTCCGGCCGTTTCCTACAATCGCATCATCCGCGTAGAGCTCTGCTCGGTCGGCGATTGCGACATCAAACTTCAGCTTCTTGCCCTGACGGTCCACTTCGACGTTTGCCTTGGAACCTACCGGTAAGTCACTTACCTTCGCGATCAGGTCATCGCCATTCTTCACGGGTTGTCCGTTCACGCTTGTGATGATGTCGTCTGTCTTCAGTCCTGCCTTGTCGGAAGGACCGCCAGGGCGAACCGATTCGACCGGCACGCCACCCTCAAGTTTGAAGGCTTTTATCATGACAGGATCGATAGCCCGTGAGAACTGTACGCCGATGCTGCCGCGTGTCACCCTGCCCGAAGAGATCAGTTGGTTGTAAACTTTGACAGCCATGTTGATCGGCAAAGCAAAACCAATGCCCTCATAACCTCCCGTACGAGTCGCGATCATTGTATTTACGCCGATCACTTCGCCCTGGGAATTGAGCAGGGGTCCGCCACTGTTGCCAGGGTTGATCGCAGCGTCGGTTTGGATGAAGCGTTGAAATGCCTGCGCGCCTGCAAAGTCACGTCCCTTAGCGCTCACGATGCCCGCAGTTACCGTTGCTTCCAGCCCAAACGGAGAGCCAATCGCGATCGCCCAATCGCCAACCTGGGTGGAATCGCTGTTGCCAACCTTGAGCGGAGCTAAACCTTTTTCAGAATAGATCTTGATGACTGCAAGGTCGGTCTCTTTATCGAATCCGATCACTCTGGCTTTGTACTCAGTGGTGTCGCCGTGAATTTTCACAGTGATTTTGTCGGCACCTTCAACGACGTGATGATTCGTGATGATGTAACCGTTCTTGTCGACGATAAAGCCGCTGCCCGTACCCATTCGCTTCGGCATCGGCCCCATTCCGCCGCGACCCTGGGGCGCGTTGCCGCCAAAGAATCGCTTAAACAAATCCATCTGCGGATCATCATCTTCGTCTTCTTCCTGCTGGGGGCGTCCGCGCTTGGGAGTCGCCGCCGCGGCCTGTTTGCCTTCGTCTACAGTATTGATGTGAACCACAGAGCTCTCTGCTCTCTTGGCTAGCCGCGCGAATTCGTTTTGCATCTGTACCGGGCTCGGGACTACAAGAGGCGTCGCATCCGGTGCCACTTGTTCTCGTCCCGCTTTTACCCCCGTGGTCAGCAATGTGCCGATCAAAATTCCGACGGATAAAGTGACAAGCAGCATGCTGAATCCCAGGAATCGCTGTTCCCGCATTCTGCTGAAAAGTTTCATGGTTGTGTTTTGCTCCTCAAACATCTTTTACTTACTACTATGCTCTTTCTCCCCTCCGGGTTTAAATTCCGCGAGGAGAACTCCAAACATTACCAGCGCTGCTCCAATCCAGCCGCGCATCGTAAGCCTCTCGCCCAGCCAGTAGTAGCTCGCCATGCCTGCAAATACGGGTTCGGTGGCAAAAATCAATGCAGCTCGTGTGGCTGTAGTGCGCCGCTGCCCATAACTTTGCAGCAAAAACGCTGCAACCGTTGACCCAATCACCGATATTGCCATCGACCACACCAGACTCATCGTCCATTGAATGTAAGAACTTTCCATCGGTAAAGCAATTCCGCTGACAACCGCCGTCATAGCCACCTGGAACCACGCCATCCAAACTTCCTCGCCTTCCACACCGAGCCGGCTTACCAGCACGATCTGAAACGCGAAGAGAACCGCTGCCGCAACTGTCATCAAGTCTCCGCGGTTCACTGAAAAGCTGGACGGGTCGAAGCTCATCAGCCCCAATCCAACGCTTGCAATCGCTACCGCCAACAGCTCTTTCCATCCCGTTCTAACCCCATAGACGAGCGCCCCGACAAAAGGTACCAGCGGGATGTATAGGGATGTCAAAAAACCGACATTCGAGGCGGAACTCAGTTTCAGCCCACTCATCTGCAGGATCATGCCGCATCCCACGATCGTTCCGATCAGCAGGCCGGCCTTCACCATTTGTCTGGACGGCCGTTTCCGGATCCAAAATGTTAGCAGCAGGGCCCCAGCGGCGAACCGAATCACCAGAAACAGAATCGGGCTGATGTCCCGAAATGCCTCTTTTGCCACTACAAACGTCGAGCCCCAGATCATCGCTGAGACGGCGATGGCGATTTCACCCCTGCTTTGATTGCTCATTGCTGCCGCAATAGTTGATGAAGAGCGAGGTAGATGCGCCGCAAGCCGATTTCTCGACCTTCCGGGTGATACCACTCGCCCTCGGTATGCGCCCCGGCCCCAGCGCCACCCGCTCCAATCGAGACCGCTTCAAGACCCATTGAGAGGGGAATGTTCGCATCGGTCGAGGCGCAATCGACCCGTGACTGGATTCCCAAATGCTCATCGACTTCAATCATCGTGCGCATCAGCTGAGAATCTTTGGCAAGCATTCCTCCAGGCCTCGAGCCGATTTCACGAATTTTTGCAGTCAATCGCCCGCTTGCCCGATTTGCGATGGCTCGCTCATTCTTGAAAATGAGTGCCCGCTCCACACAATCTGTCAGTAGCTCGGATAGCTCGTCCAGCACCTCTGTGCTTTCACTGCGCAAGTCCAACTTGGCCCTCGCGGAGGTCGGAATCGAGTTGATGCTTGTTCCGCCATCGATCAGGCTGAAATTCACCGTGCTTCGCCCGTATCGGGTTTGAAGAAAACTGGCCCTTCTCGAGTGGCAGTCAAGAAAATCCGCAATTGTCCTGCTCACCGCATGGATGGCATTCGGATTCCCGGAATCGCTCCAGCTATGCCCGCCGGGGCCTGAGAACAGCACTTCAAACCTTCGACTACCCAAAGCCTGAGTCGTCAAATGCTCCACGCCTGGGCCGTCCAAAACAAGAAACGCTTCAATTTGTTCGGCTAAGCTACTCTGGCGGCAAAGATACCTCATGCCACTGAGGTTGCCTTCCCCTTCTTCTCCCACGTTGGCCACAAGCACCAGGCCGCGTCGACCTCCATGAGGTCTCTTGAGTGCGTATTGGCGAGCAATCGCAAGCAATCCAGCCAGACCTGCTCCGTTGTCGGCAACTCCAGGCCCGAGAAATCTGCCATCCGGCGCTACGCGAATTTCGTCCCCATTTCGAGGAGCCAATACCGTATCGAGGTGCGCGGTTACCGCAACCCACGGGCCACCACTCTCTTCAGGTAAATAGGCCACAACGTTGCCAGCCCGGTCGAGTCGCGCTTCGTATCCCAACGCAATCAGTTGCGCCGTCATCCAATTGGCGCGCTTCTCTTCAAAGAAGGTGGGAGCGGGCACCCGGCACAACTCCAGATGCTTCTCATGGATCCACGTTCGGTCGCGACCAAACTGCCGCAGCGCGTCCTGTATGGCCGCTTCCTGGACGAGTTCTTTCAATCCGCGACGCGAACGAAACATGCTTTCAGTTTGCCATGATACAGTGCCCCTACCGATGCTTCCGCTACTTCTACTTGCGTCAATCGCAGCCGATTCCACCGTTTACATTGGCACCCGCACCCGCGAGGGCCGCAGCCAGGGCATTTACAGCATGCGCTTCGATCCCTCTTCAGGCTCTCTCCGGGATGTTCAACTGGCCGCTGAAACCGTCGACCCGTCGTTCCTCGCCATTCATCCTTCTCGAAAGCTCTTGTTCGCGGTCGTCGCCAGCGCAGAAGGCATGGTCCGCTCCTTCGAGATCGAACCTTCTGGTAAGCTTCGCCTGCTCAACGAAGTCACCACGAAAGGGGCAGGCCCCGCGCACGTCCAAATTGATCGCTCCGGAAAGTGGGTTGCCATCGCCAATTACACCAGCGGCAGCACGGCCGTCTATCGAATCGAAGCAAACGGCAACCTTAGCCAGCCTGTGAGTTTTGTTCAACACGAAGGCAAGAGTATCGATCCATCTCGCCAAGCCGGTCCTCATGCCCATTCCGTGAATTTCTCATCCGACAACAAGCTTCTGTATGTCGCCGACCTCGGCCTCGACGAAGTGAAGGTTTACGCCTTCAACGCCGAAAGCGGTTCTCTCACTCCTCAACCTTCTCTCATGACTCCCAAAGGTGGTGGCCCCAGGCACCTGGCTTTGGGCAAGAAGCGAATCTACGTCCTCAACGAAATGGGCTCCTCCATCAGTGTGTTCGAAGCTGGCAAACTGCTCGAAACGGTCAGCATGCTTCCCGCCGGATTCAAGGCAAGCACAACCGCCGCCGAACTGGTGATCAACGCCAAAGAGAATGTCCTTTACGCCTCCAATCGAGGCGCCGATACGATTGCTGTCTTTCGCATCGGCAAAACGCTCACCAAGATTGCTGATGTTCCCGTAGGTAAAGTGCCACGCGGCTTTGTCTTGTCGCCTGACGGCAGATTCCTATTGGTGGCAAGCCAGAACGAAGACACCATTCAGAGCTATCGCGTTGACCCCAAATCCGGAAATCTAACGCGAGTGGGGGACCCCGTTAAAGCTGGCAGCCCCATTTGCTTGCGCTTCGCTCCACAATAGAAACAAAATGAAACTCACGAACGCAACCGCACTCATCACTGGCGGCAGTTCCGGTATCGGCCGGGCCATTGCAAAGATATTGGTCGAGGCTGGTGCCAAAGTCGCCATCACCGGCCGTCATCGTGATCGCCTTGTAGCAGCAGAGCAAGAGCTAGCCCGCATTTCTCACCAGCCCTCCAGCGACCCTCACAGCGCCGCAAAAGCGAAGGGGTAGCGAAGACTCAAAAAACGTAAAAATCGACTTTTGTTTGATTCTGCATACTTACGGACAGGGGCTC
>VFZU01000059.1 GCA_016870995.1 Acidobacteriota bacterium | reverse complement strand
CCGCTTCACCGCCGCTACCTTAAAATCCCGCGTGAACTTCCTTCGCGTTTCAGACATGACTCAAATTCTCCTCGTTGGAATTTTCTGAGTCTAGTCTCGTGTCTCACTTTTGGGGACAACTCCATATTCATGTTAACCGCTCTTTCGTCAATAGTTGCATTGGTATGGCTGGTTGAAGTCGGGCTGGAGCTTTCTCGCTGGATATTCAAAGCGATGGAGCGACTCGAAAAGCGCTTGTAATTTGAAGATAGCGGGCGATGAGCGGACACATTGATGGGGAATAGCAGTTTGGGGACGTAGGCGAAGGGAGGGCGTAGCCTGACCGTAGCCGGAGGCCCCGAACCGCTCCGAGCGGGTCCTTGCGGTGATAGATTTGGAATCTTCCAAAACTCTAAATCACCCCCGAAAGGACACCACTCATGAGCGACACACATAAGCTTATCAAAGCCCGCATCGGGCTGTTACAACTGGCCCAGGAATTGGGCAACATCAAGGCGCATAAAGGGCGGCGCAATAATAGACCACATTCCGCCGCGTGAGCGGCGGAATGTGGCGGTCGAAAAGTAGACCACCTTTCAGCGTTGCTTCGGGTGCGATCGAACCCGCAGAGACGGCGTAGGTTCTCGGTGCAGTGCCGCCCGTCGCGGTGTAGCTAGAAGAATAGGATTGCCCTACGGTTCGATTCAAGCTGGCGGTAGGAGCCATCGAGACAGCGGCATTGACAGTAATTGAGAACGCGGTGGAACCAGTGTTCATGCCAGAGTCTGTGGCTTGGACCGTAAAGTTGAAGGTGCCAGCCGCTGTTGTACTGCCAGTGATACTCCCACCGATTGAGAGGCTGAGACCAGTGGGCAAGGTGCCGGCGGTCACGGCAAAAGAAAAGCCAGTGTTGGTGCCCCCAGTGGCTGTGACGGAGGCGGAGGGATAGGGTCGACCCAGTGTGCCGGCGCTCAAGGTAGCGGTGGGCACAATCGGGGCCAGAATGTTGTAGGTGACCGTAATGGTGACAGCCCCCGAATTGTTGTCGGTAAACGAATAGACGGTAGAACCAGAGCCTGCGCTGGTTGGTGTGCCAGAGATTTGCCAGGTGGCGTTTCCGCCGCTGCTCGACGACTTCGTAATCAACATCCCGGGCGGCATCGGCGTCCCGGATACGAAATTGATGTTTGCATTGATCAAACTGCTGATTGTGGTGCAGGCAGTTGCCCGGCTGACTGGGGAATTCACACTCCCGTTTACCATTACGGAACAGCTGTTTCCCGTTATGGCAAAGGCGGGAATGAGAATCAACAAGGCGAGAAACGAAGCACTGGAGAGACAAAGCTTTCTCAACATCAGCAGTACATATCGGCTGAACGAAAAGAAATTTCGAATGAATTTTCGAAAGCGTGGCGATGAAACCCTAAGGCGGAAAGCACCGTATCCTTAAGATATGAGCCGTGCGATGGTTTTGATGTTGTTGACCGCATTGTTAGCGGTGGGACAACTGCAGTTCAGCGTCGACCAACTGGTGAGTTTTCTCAAGAGTTCGATCCGATTGAAGCATCCCGATGCGCAGGTGGCGGCTTATCTCAAGAAGGTAAAGCTGTCCGAGCAATTGCCGCCTGGCAGAATCGAAGAATTGTTAGCCAGCGGGATGGGTCCGAAGACTTACGATCGGTTGCAGGTCATGGTTGCGGCGACCGCTTCCCTGCCCCCGCCGAAGCCGACGTCCGCACCCGTTGAAACGCCCCTGGCGCAATTGATCCCTCCACCGACCGCCGCCGAACAGCGCAAGCTGGTGGAAGAACTTCGCGAGTATGCGCTGAATTATGACAAGACGCTGCCGGACTTTCTTTGCACACAAGTGACCCGGCGCTTTTACGATCCCTCGGGTCTTGAGTATTGGGTCAATGCGGACACCATCACAGCCAAGCTCAGCTACTTCCAGCGTAAAGAAGAAAAGAAGGTTCTTTTCGTCAACAACCAGTACAGAGACATTGACTGGGAAAAACTGGGTGGCGCAAGCTCAACCGGCGAATTTGGCGACATGTTGCGAGAGATCTTCGAAAAAGATACGCAGGCAGGGTTTCAGTGGGAACGCTGGGGTACGCTACGCAAGAAGCGAACGCATGTGATCCGCTATCAGGTTTCGCAACTGAACTCGAAGTGGGCGATCGTTTATGAGAAGTCGATGACGGTGCGTCCAGCCTACACCGGTTTGATTTATGCAGATGCGTCCAATGGGATGATCATGCGGGTGACGCTCGAAGCACTTGATCTTCCATCGAGTTTTCCGATTCAGGTGGCTAAGAATCAGTTGGACTATGACTACACCGACATTAGCGGCAACACGTTCTTGTTGCCACTGCGCGCTGAGGTGCGTATGCGCGAAGGAAAGCTGCTGATCCGCAACGACATCGAATTCCGGAATTACCGCAAGTTTGGCGCAGATACCTCAATCACGTTCGATACGCCGGAGCCGCTCGATTCGGAACTGGTGAACGAAACTCCTGAAAAGTCGATTAGCAAGGACGGCACGATCGTGAGGGACATCCCTAAGGAGAGCGGCACAAAGCCTAAGAAGCCTTAGGCAAATCGTGGACCATTTAGGATTGATGGGGCATCCTAAGACTTTATGAAGGCTGTGCGTATTCATCGCTATGGTGACAATGAAGCGGTTTTGACGGAGGAAGTCTCCTCGCAGACCGCCGGTCCTGGTGAAGTGCAAGTTCGCATCGCGGCCGCTGGAGTGAACCCGGTGGATTGGAAGATCCGGTCCGGTTATATGAGCACCGTTTTGCCGATCCCATTTCCCTATACCTTGGGTTGCGAGATGGCGGGGACAGTAGAGGCGGTCGGCCCAGGGGTCACTGGATTTGCAATTGGGGACAAGGTGTACGGCTACCCGAACCTGATGCGAAGCGGCTGCTTTGCGGAATCGATTGTCATGCCAGAGAGCGAACTCGCTTTGGCGCCCACCTCCATCGCGACCTTCGAAGCGGCTGCATACCCGGTTGCTGCCATCACGGCTTACGACGGGTTGTTCACTCATGGCGGACTCAAGGCAGGAGATCGTGTGCTGATCCTGGGCGGAGCGGGCGGAGTCGGTTCGGCAGCGATACAACTTGCCCGTGCGCAGGGAGCAGAGGTCTGGGCCACTGCATCAACGCGCAATCAGAGTAGGCTGGCGGAATTGGGAGCGGTGGCGATCGACTACACGGCACAGAAGACTGCGGACGTCATTCGTGATGTAGATCTGATTCTCGACTGCGTGGGCCCGGAAAGCGGCAGCGAGGCATTGCCCAGTTTGAAGCATGGCGGACGCTATGTCACCAGCGTTTTCTGTTTGCCACCTGCCGAAGTATTTCAGCAGCGTCAAATCACGGCAGCAATGTATGGGATCCAGCCTTCCGGCGAGCGACTGCGTGAGATTTCAAAGAGTATCGACGCCGGACAATTGCGGATGTCCATTGACCGTGAATTCAGCCTGGATCAAGTTGCGGAGGCTCTTGCCGCCAGCCAGACAGGCCGCACTCGCGGCAAGTTGCTGGTTCGAGTATCCGCACATTGATAAACTTGGGAGCATGCGTTTTCTCGCGATTCCGTTTGTTTTTTCACTGATCCTGGGGGCGCAGCAGCGCCCGATCACACTGGACGATATTCACAAGATTAAGACTGTGGGCGACCCTCGGTGCTCGCCGGATGCGAAGTGGATTGCTTATACATTGAGCACGGTCGACACGGCCGGAGACAAGCGCGACACCGACGTCTGGATGGTGAGCGCAGACGGCACAGAAAACCTTCGGGTCACGACTTCCACAGAGTCTGAATCATCGCCGAAGTGGAGCCCGGATGGCCGATACTTGTCGTTTCTTTCTGCGCGTCCCGGCAAGGCAAAGGGCTCACAAGTATGGGTGATGGATCGCAAGGGTGGCGAGGCGCAGCAATTCACCGAGTTCAAGGCAAGGCTGAGCTACTTCGAATGGTCGCCGGATTCGAAGAGTCTGGCGGTTGTGATCAAGGACGAGGAAGACGACAAAAAGGACGAAAAGAAGCCGGACGCGCCGGCGGGTACGGAGAAGGCGAAACCGATCGTGATCGACCGCTATGCCTTCAAGCGGGATGGCCAGGGATACATCAGCGGGGCCAAGCGCAACCGGATCCACATTTACGACATTGCCAGCAAGAAGCTGGAGTTGGTCACAACAGAAAACTTCGATGAGACGGCGCCCGTGTGGAGCCCTGATGGCAAACTGCTCGCGTTTACGAGCAATCGTGCTGCAGACGGGGATCGGGTGCTGAATAACGACATCTGGGTGGTGGCAGCCAAGGCGGGTTCGACGCCTCGCAAACTGACCCCGTTTACTGGAAGTGATTCGCAGCCTGTCTGGAGCCCCGATGGAAAGTCGATCGCCTACCTGATGGGTAGTGAGCACAAGATGGGCGAGTACAACATGAACCGGCTCGCGCTGGTGCCGGTGGATGGCGGTGCGCCGAAAATCCTGACGGCAAGTTTCGATCGCGGCGTTTCGAGCCATCAATTTACGGAAGATGGCCGGCAACTTGAGTTTCTCACTGCCGATGATATGAGCATGTACCCGGCACGCGTGAGCCCAGCCGGTGGAGCCGTGGAGCGGATGGTTGGCGGTAAATTCGCGATGATGAGCATGGACCGTGCAGGCTCGTGCGCCGCTGCCCTGGTGTCGAACGATACGATGCCGGCGGAAGTGCATGTGTGGAGTGGTGCGGGTTTGAAGCAGATCACCAATCACAACGAGGAACTGCTGAAGTCGTTGAAGCTGGTGACCCCTGAGGAAGTGAGCTTCAAAGGCAAAGACGGCAACGAGGCGCATGGCCTGCTGTTCAAGCCGCTCAATTACACCGCTGGCACGAAGGTTCCCTTTCTGCTTCGAATCCATGGCGGACCCAACGGCCAGGACCAGCATTCGTTCCGCATGGACGAACAGATATTCGCGGCTGCCGGCTATGCGATCTTGAACGTTAACTACCGTGGGAGCAGCGGGCGCGGCCAGCAATACACCGTCAGCATTGCCGGTGAATGGGGCCACAAGGAAGTGATCGATTTACATGCCGGCGTGGATCACGTTGTCAAAATGGGGATCGCGGATCCCGACAAGATGGGCGTGGGTGGTTGGAGCTATGGCGGTATCCTGACCAACTATCTGATTGCCAGCGATACGCGCTTTAAGGCAGCGATCAGCGGAGCGGGCGTTGCGTTTCCGCTCGCCTTCTATGGACACGATCAATACATCCGCCAATATGACAACGAGATCGGACCGCCGTGGAGCAAGGGTCTCGAGCCCTGGATCAAGATCTCGTACCCATTCCTGCACGCCGACCGGATCAAGACGCCGACGATGTTCTTGTGCGGCGACAAGGATTTCAACGTGCCGCTGCTTGGTAGCGAGCAGATGTACCAGGCGCTGCGAAACGTCGGCACCGAATCGCAACTCATCATCTATCCGGGTGAGAATCACGGGATCGCAAGGCCCAGCTTTCAGAGGGATCGCATGCAGCGATACCTCGACTGATATGCGAAATTCCTCAAGCCTGCGGCAACCAGCAGTTCGAGCAGCGCTGGGAACTGATTATCCCAACCATTCCTTGAGACGGTCGCGGAAGTTACGGCTTGCTGTTAACTTCTGCCCGTTATCGAGGACGACAATTGCATCGCCGCGGAACCAGGGCTGAATCTCTTTGATGCGATCCACATTCACAATGGTGGAGCGATGGATGCGGCGGAAGCGGCGCGGGTTGAGCTTGGCTTCAAGCGCGGACATCGTTTCGCGAATCAAGTGTGTGACCCCGCGAGTGTGCAACCGCACATAGTTGTGTTCGGCCTCGATCCACTCGATCTCATCGGTCTTCAACAGAATAATGCGGCCATTGGATTTGATGGGAATTCTCTCAACATCGTTCGGCGAACTCTCTCTGTTCACCGGAGTCGACTGTTTGCTAAGCAAGGCGAGATGCCCCCTGAGACGGGATAATGTGTTGCGCAAACGTTCTTCGCGGTAGGGCTTGAGAAGGTAATCGAAGGCATTGGCTTCGAAGGCCCTCACGGCATACTGTTCGAAAGCAGTGATGAAGACAACCAAGGGTTGGGTTTCTGAAGCGGATACGCCCAGAGCTTCAAGACCGCTTTGGTCAGGCATTTCAATGTCGAGAAAAGCAACATCGACAGGACGCGACTTGAGCATTTCCGCAGCAGCAGCGCCGTCGCTGCACTCGCCAACCACCTGAACGTCGTCTTCTTTTTCGAGCAGACTCAATAGCCGCTGCCGAGCGAGCCGTTCGTCATCCGCGATCAACACTCTCATGGATCAGTATCTCCTCTCGACCAACAGGCGTTGGAGACTGTTCGACTTTAGCAAGCCTGGCTGGGATGGAAATGCAAGCCTGCACGCCACCTTCATGCCAGTTGCGCAGTTCGAACCGGTGCGCCTCGCCGTAGAGCGCCTTCAAGCGGGCGGCTGTGTTGGCCAAACCAATGCCACGACGTCCGCCGGGTTCGCCCTCGGGAGCCCTCAGCGGATCAGACGCTAGAAAAGGCCCACTGTTAGCAACGAAGATTGACAATGTTTGGTTCCCTACTTTTGCGCCGATTAACAATCGGCCTCCCCCGGGAATTCGCGAGATGCCATGCTTGATGGCATTTTCGACCAGCGGCTGCAGCAAGAGGTTGGGTACGAGCTGAGAGTAAGCCTCGGGGTCCACTTGATAGGACACGTTCAAGCGCTCTTCAAAGCGGGCTCGTTCGATCTCAAGGTATCGCTCGATGAAGTCGATTTCGCGGCTCAGCGGAACCACCTGCTCCACGTTGTTCTCGAGTGAGAGCCGAAGGAACTCACTGAGCCGGACAATCATTTCGCTGGCGCGGCCGCGACTCTCGTACATCATCGAGTTGATGGTGTGCAGAGTGTTGAACAGAAAGTGAGGCTGCAACTGCATTCGTAAGCCGGAGAGCTGCGCCTGCAACAATTGCGTCTCGAGTTGAGAAAACCGCAGTTTGCCTTCCTGATACTTGCGGTAGTAGAGAACGCATTGGTGGATCGCAAGCATCACCCAATACACCATGGCCTGATAGTCGAAACTCGTAACCAGATCGCTCAGGATCCTGTCCATGGTGATCGTGCGCGAAGGCCGGATTACCGGTATCACTGCTTGCAGGAAGAGGAAGGTGCACCGCACACTGACGCCGACAACGATGCTGAAAAAAAGATGCAATAGGAGATTTCGGGCAATCGTCGAGCGCTCAATCGGAAACAGCCGGGCCAGCAACAAGACGAACGGAGTGGCCAAGGCCCAGAGCAAACTGTACGCACAGGACAGGTAAACGGACCGGAAAGTGGAGGGTCCTTCTCTCATGCTTGAGAAGAAGTAAGACGTCTGAAACGTCGTCACCACGGCCATCACCACCCAAAACAAAATGATGAGCCAGATCGTGCTCCATCCGCCGCTCCGCAATCTCAAATTCCAACGTACAACCGATTCGCGAATTGTACTTATCATTTCAGCCCTGTCAGCGACCACTTCAGCACATTTGTTTCGAGCTTGCCCGACCATTGCTACGATGCACTGATGGGACAGAATCAGTGGGACGCCAAAGGCTACTCAAAGAACGCCAGGTTCGTTTCCGATTTGGGGATGCCGGTTGTGGAGTGGCTGGCGCCGGTTCCCGGGGAAACGGTTTTAGATCTTGGATGCGGTGACGGAGCGCTGACGGCGCGATTGAGCGAGATGGGAGTGATTGTCACCGGGATGGATTCCTCTTCCTCGATGGTGGAAGCCGCCCAGCGCCTGGGTCTCGACGCAATGAAGGCCGACATGCACGAATTCAATTTGGGGCGTACGTTTGATGCAGTGTTTACCAACGCGGTGCTGCACTGGACGGTTGATATCAACCGCGTGCTTGCCTGTGTTCGACATCATTTGCGCAGTGGACATCGGTTTGTCGGAGAATTCGGCGGCTTCGGAAATGTCGCTGCGATTTCAACAGCCGTTCGGGCCAGTATCGCCATCGAAGGGTGCGCGGAGAAAAGCTTCAAATGGTATTTCCCTACGGTTGAGGAATTCCGCCAGAAGCTCGAGGAACATGGGTTCGAAACAGTTCGGGCGGAATTGATTCCGCGACCCACACCGGTACCGACCGGGATGAGAGCCTGGCTTGAAACGTTTTCCCGGCCTTTTGTTTCCCACCTTCCAGCGGATGCTCAGGAGAGCATCCTGGATCGGGCAGTAAAACTGTTGCAAGCAAGCTTACAGGACAGCGCGGGGAACTGGACGGCGGATTACGTGCGATTGCGCTTCCATGCCACTTTGCGGCCTGGCGCGCAAGACTGAAACTTCTCCAGCACCTTTTGCTGCATGGTGGAGGCAAGGTATTCGAGAAAGAGCCGGTCGTCTTCTCGCACTGCTACCCTCGTTCGATCCACGTTGCGGAAATCACTTTCAGCCAGATCACTGAAGCTGGTCGACTCAATGCCGTAGGCTTCGTTCAAGCGGGCAATGTTGTAGGAATATCGGTCCTTAAGCCAGCTCACATAGAACTGTTTTCCTTCAGCAGCACTCGACAGGCGGGCGAGCTCAGTGGCACCTGTTTTTCCACCCCATTCCAACTCCAGGCCCTCAGCATTCCGATCTACCGTGGCCTTACAAGCGGAGCGAAGGCGAGGTTCCAGCCCCTCAAGGAAGTCAATTTCCAGCACACGAGCCGGATCGGCAGTGCCGATCAGCGCAAACGCGATCCAAATCTCGGCAAAATCAATCACTTGGGAACCAGTACCCCTTGTTTCAGAATCTTAATTTTCATAGAATGACCGCAGGGTCATGAAATCACTACTTGTGGCAGTTGTTTGTCTGGATTTGGTTGCGGCCAATATCGCCCCTCTCGGCAAATATACAGCAGCCGAGCGACGGCATTGGGCCTTTCAGCCGAGATCCACCAACGCACCGCCGAAATTTGAAGCTCCCGCCGATCAGCAGTTCGCCCGCACACCAATCGACGCTTTCGTGTTGGCTCGCCTGAAAAAGGCGGAACTCAAGCCATCCCTGGCAGCATCGAAGCAGGTTCTGGCTCGCCGGGTATACTTCGATCTCACTGGTTTACCGCCGACACCGCAGCAGGTGGATGCTTTCGTGAACGACAAACGTCCCGATGCCTGGCAACGGCTGATTAACCAGCTGCTCGACAATCCGCATTATGGGGAACGTTGGGGCCAACATTGGCTGGACGTTGTGCGTTTCGCCGAAACCGATGGTTTCGAGTACGACACGCATCGCACCGAGGCTTATCGTTACCGCGATTATGTGATTCGCGCATTCCAGAACGACAAGCCGTATGACCGCTTCATCACGGAGCAATTGGCCGGTGATGAAATCGCGCCGCAGGAACAGGAAACCGTCATCGCTTCAGGCTTCAATCGCCTTGGCCCCTTGCGTAAGAACGCTGGCAATCAAGAAGTAGCATCGTCCCGTAACGAAGTTCTCACAGAGATGACAAACGCCGTGGGTGCCGCATTCCTCGGTGTCACCCTTGGATGCGCCCGCTGCCACGACCACAAATTCGACCCGATCCGTCAAAGCGACTACTACCGCATCCAGGCTTATTTTGCGGGCACGCTTGAACATGACTTCCCGCTTTCAAGCCGTGAGGCGCGAACCGCGTGGGAGGAAACCGTCAAGCCAATCGATGCGAAGATCAAACGGATGCAGGGCCAAATGGCCAAAGCCGACCCGGCTCGCAAATCCGAAATCGAGAAGGAAATTCAGTCTCTCGAAGAAACCAAACCCGCGCCGCCGCCCACGCTCTACAGCGTCAAGAACGAAATGGCCAAGGCTTCGCCGATCCACTTGTTGACTCGTGGTGAATACACTGCGAAGACAGACAAAGTGGGTATGCGACCGATGGGTGTTCTGCTTCCCGATGGTGCACCCGAACAGAATGAACTGGAGCAACCCCGCGCCAAGCTGGCAGCGTGGGTGACCGCAAAGGAAAATCCGCTCACAGCCCGTGTGATGGTCAACCGGATCTGGCAGTATCACTTCGGCCAGGGCATCGTTGTGACGCCGAACGATTTCGGTCGCATGGGCGGCAGGCCCTCGCACCCCGAGTTACTCGACTACCTCGCGAACGAATTCATCGCCAGCGGCTACAGCGTCAAGCATATCCACCGGCTGATCCTGAACTCGAATACCTGGATGCAGACGAGCGATACAGTGAACGCCACCGCTACAGAAAAAGACCCCGAGAACAAGCTTCTCTGGAAGTTCAGCCGCCGCCGGCTGACTGCGGAGGAGCTCCGCGATTCGATGCTGATGGCCGCCGGAAGCCTCAACCTCAAGCAGGGTGGCCCGTCGGTGATTGTGCCGATTGAGAAAGAACTCGTCAATGCACTTTACAAGCCATCCCAGTGGCAAGTTACGGCCGACACTCAAGAACATAAGCGCCGAAGCATCTATCTGCTGGTGAAACGCAATCTGCATCTGCCGATGATGGAAGTTTTCGACGCCCCCGATTCCCTGGTCAGTTGCGCGCGGCGCGAGGAGTCAACCCACGCACCGCAAGCCCTGGAACTGCTCAATGGCACCTTCGCCAACGAACAAGCCGAGGCATTTGCCGCAAGACTTGCCAAGTTGAGCGGTGGCAAGCCAGACCGCATGGTGGACCAAGCATTCCTGCTGGTGGCAGGTCGCAAGCCGACGCTGAAGGAACGCAAGGTTGCCATTGAGTTCGCGCGGACGACCAAGCCCCGTGAATTCGCAATTGCGATGTTGAATCTGAATGCATTCCTGTACGTGAACTAGGAGCCTCTATGAGCGAACACATTCGATACACCCGGAATCGCAGAGAGTTTCTTAGCGACGCGTTCTGTGGCTTCGGTGCCCTGGCTTACGGCGCTCTCGAAGCGCAAGGCGCCTCCGTGAATCCGCTTTCGCCCAAGGCCCCGCACCACGCGGCAAAAGCCAAGAGCGTGATCTTTTTGTTCATGGCCGGGGGACCGAGCCACATGGAAACATTCGACCCCAAGCCATTGCTGAATGAACTTCATGGTCAAAAGCGCCCCGCCGAGTTTGGCGAAGCGAAGTATCAGTTCGTTGCTCCCAATGCAAAGCTGCTCGGCACCAAGCGAACTTTTAAGAAGTACGGCAAGAGCGGCATCGACGTTTCTGACTTGATGCCATACACCTCAGAGTGCGTGGATGATTTGGCGATCATACGGTCCTGCCATGGCGACATGGTGGTTCACTCTGCAGCGCAATACCAGATGATGACTGGCCGCATTATTCCGGGCTTCCCCTCCATGGGTTCCTGGAGCGTTTACGGCTTAGGAACTGAGAGCGAGAGCCTGCCGGCATATTGCGTTCTGCCCGATCCCCATGGGGCCCTCGAGGCAGGGCAGCCGATGTACATGCATGGCTTTCTGCCTGCGGTGTACCAGCCGACAATGATGCGGCCCGGCTCGAAGCCAGTATTGAACCTTGGCTTACCTAAGGGCGTGGAACTTGAGGAGCGCACAAAGACGCTGAAGTACCTCAAGGCAATGAATCGCGCCGCTATTGAAGGCGAAGACACGGAACTCGAAGCTCGCATCTCGGCTTACGACCTCGCCTTCAAGATGCAGATGGAAGCACCCGAAGTCTTCGACATTCAAAAGGAAGACGAAGCCACCCGCGAGATGTACGGCATCGGCAAAGAGCCGACCGATGATTATGGTCGTCGCTGCCTTCTGGCCCGACGTCTCGTTGAAAAGGGTGTTCGGTTTGTTTGCGTAACTTCTGGCGGTGGACCAGGCAACCTGCAGTGGGACGCCCACGAAGACATCGAAGAAAATCACCTTCGCATGGCGAAGCAAACCGATCAGCCTGTTGCCGCGCTGCTCAAGGATTTGAAGCGCCGCGGTTTACTTGATCAAACGCTCGTACTCTGGGGCGGAGAGTTTGGCCGCAGCCCGGAATCACAGGGCAACAAAGGGCGCGACCACCACAACCTGGGATTCACGATGTGGATGGCTGGCGGCGGAATCAAGGGCGGCACCGTTGTTGGCGCCACCGACGCCATCGGCTTGCGAGCGGTTGAAAAGCCGTACCACTTCCGAGACATTCACACCACCGTGTTGAATCAGATGGGCCTGAACCAGCACGCCCTGAGCTTCATGCACCTGGGCCGCAAAGAAAGATTGACAGAGATCGAGGGAATGGTGATAAAAGAGATCGTTTGATCTCATGATTACCAACCTCACCCTCTCCCCGGCGCAACGCAGCCTCCTGTTTAACGGAAGTTGCATGGCATTGATTGCCACAGCGCTCTGCTTCGCCATTCGCAGCGATGTCTTTGACGCGCAGGCGGCAGAGTTCGCGCTCTCAAAAGAACAAATCGGCTGGACTGCGTCGACTGCCTTCTGGGGCTTTACGCTCGCGATGATCTTTGGCGGTCCACTTTGCGACCGCATCGGAATGAAGCCCCTGCTGGGCGGCGCGTTTGCGATGCACGTATGTGGCGTGCTGGGCACCGTGGGATCTCAAGGTTTTTGGAGCCTCTATGCTGCGACACTGGCCATCGGCGTCGCCAATGGTTTGGTGGAAGCCGCGATCAATCCGCTGGCCGCAACGCTCTACCCCGATCAGAAGGTGCAGAAGCTGAATCTGCTACATCTCTGGTTTCCTGGCGGTATTGTGATCGGCGGCCTCATCGCTTGGATGCTGACCGGCCTTGAAGTCGGCTGGCGGTTGAAGACGGCAACGATTCTGATCCCAACGCTAATCTACGCCTGGATGATGTTCCGGCTTCCCTTCCCTCGCACGGAAGCCGTCGCCCAAGGGTTATCCCTCAAAGACATCTATTCAGAGGCCCTCAAGCCCATGTTCCTTTTGTTGTTC
This sequence comes from Acidobacteriota bacterium, assembly GCA_016870995.1. Classification (GTDB taxonomy): domain Bacteria; phylum Acidobacteriota; class Terriglobia; order Bryobacterales; family Bryobacteraceae; genus Bryobacter. The sequence goes on along the minus strand of VFZU01000059.1, from coordinate 20,872 downwards.
GGCTGTATGATTCTCACCGCGGCGACAGAACTGGCACCGAATCAGTGGATTCCTTCGATCCTTTCAAAGACCACCGGATTGCCTGGCATTGCACTGCTGGTTTGGATCAGCGGCATCATGGCCGTTGGCCGAGCGGTAAGCGAAGCCGTGTTTGCTCGCATCTCGGCGATCCCGTTGATGATGGTGAGTACCTTGCTTGCGGGAGCAGGCTTGTATCTGCTGAGCATGGCGAACGGTTCAGCCTCAACGCTCGCAGCGTCGGCGCTCTTTGCCGCGGGAGTTACGTACCTGTGGCCCACGATGCTCGGCATCACAGCAGAACGCTTTCCGCGCGGCGGAGGCTTTCTGCTTGCACTGATGGGAGGTGTTGGGATGTTGAGTGACAGTTTTGCTGTACCGCTGATCGGACGCGTCTATGACCAATCTGGCCCAGCGGCGGCGCTGCGAACCGTGACGGCTCTGCCGCTCGTGGTCTGCGCCATCTTTGCGATCTGGTGGATGTCAGAGCGCAAATCAAAACCACAATCGAAGGCGGTCGGCCATGCTTAGACGTCAATTTCTCGGTTCACTCGCAGCGCCTCTATTCGCCAGCAAAGCGGCTCCGCGACCCAATGTGCTGCTGATCGTCGCCGACGACATGAACACAGCGCTCGGCTGTTACGGCCATCGGCTTGTGAAGACACCAAATATCGATGCGCTCGCGCGTCAGGGGGTTCGCTTTGATCGCGCCTATTGTCAGGTGCCGTTGTGTTGCCCCAGTCGTGCGAGCTTCCTCACGGGGCTCAGGCCCGACTCCACTGGGATCTGGGACAACGATATGGATATCCGCGTGAAGCACCCCGATATCGTGACGCTGCCGCAGCATTTCAAGAACAACGGTTGGTACTCGGCGCGTGAAGGCAAGATGTTCCACATGAACGTCCCGATGGGTGTTGGCACTCCGCAGTTTCAGGATCCTCCGAGTTGGAATCACAACGGCAGCCCGCAAGGCATGGAAGACAAGAGCCCTGGGGTGTTGCATCAGCTCACGCCGAAATCGAATCGTGGCGCCGCGATCGACTGGATGAGTGTTGCCGAAGCCAAAGGGCAGGCGGATGATGACGCCGCTTCAAGGGCGATCGCGGTTCTCGAACAGCACCGCAACGAGCCATTCTTTCTGGGCCTTGGATTCGTCAGGCCACATGTTCCGTTGGTGGCTCCTGCTAAGTTCTTCGACATGTATCCGCTGGATGCCTGTACGCCGGTGCAAAATCCGGCAGGCGACGAGCAAGACCTTTCCCCGATGTTCCGCGCCATACGCCCCGACCTGTGGAACCACATGGACATGGACGAAGCCAAACAGCGTCAAGCGTTGCGAGGCTACTATGCAACGACATCCTTCATGGATGAGCAACTCGGCAGGGTGATCACAGCGCTCGATCAGATGAAACTTCGCGACAACACGATTCTGGTCTTCATGAGCGATCACGGCTGGCATCTGGGAGAGCATACGCGATGGCAAAAGCGTAGCCTGCTCGAAGAATCAGCGCGCGTGCCCCTCATTGTTTGCGACCCGCGTAAGGGCGTGCGCGGAAAGTCTTCGAGCGGACTCGTTGAATTGGTCGATCTTTATCCGACGCTGAGCGAACTAGCCGGACTCGATGTGCCTCGACATACTGAGGGACAGAGCTTTGCCCCGCTGCTGCGTTCGCCGCGCCGCCGATGGAAGCGCGGCGCCTTTACGCAATTTCAAACTGCATCGACGCGTGGCACCGGCATCCGCATGCCCAATTGGCACTACATGGAGTGGCGCTCGCCGGACGGCAAGATCGAAGAAGATCTCTACGATTGCCGCAAAGATCCACGGCAGTTTCGCAATGTGGCAACGGTGCCGGAATACTCCAAACAAAGAGAACAGGCCCGCGTCCTGATGGCCAGTGGCTGGAAGGAGGCACGGGCTTGAACCGCAGAGAATTTGTCGCAATCACACCGGCGGCGCTGCTCGCGCAATCCGCTTCGAAAGCCGGCTTCGCGGAAATGGACATCACACCCGCAATCGGCAGCGAAATTCCGGGCAACTACCGCAAGCAATTTCACACCACATTGCATGATCCATGCAAAGTGCGTGCAGCATATTTCGTCTCTGGCGGTAAAGCCGTCTGCCTGGTCGGCCTCGATGCCCTGATGATTCCAAGGCATGTTTACAACAAGGTGAAAGCCCGCGTGAAGGATATCGAGATTTTGATCGGAGCCTCGCATTCCCATTCCTCCGGGCCAGTCGGCATGGTGCAACCGGGAGAGTACGCCCACGCCTCGGCGGAAATTCAGGATCTTGCTTACCGTCAAAGTTCTGCGGCAGACGCCGGGTACTTGAAGCTGGTTGAGGATCAAACCGTGCGTGCCATTGAAGCCGCACGCCGCAATTCACTTGAATCCCTATGGGGATTTGGCGCAGGCAAAGAAGACGCAGCGATCTTCAACCGCCGCTTCCTGATGAAGAGCGGCCAATCGAATACGCACCCAAGAGTCGGCAATCCGGATATCGTCAAGGCAGCGGGCCCTGTGGATGGAACAGTGACGGTGCTGGGCGTTTTCAACGATGCGAAGCAATTGACGGGTTGCGTCGTGAATTACTCCTGCCACGCCACTACAAGTCCGCGCGGCATTTCCGCCAACTGGATCTACTTCATGGAACGTGCCATTCGCGGCACCTTCGGCGAAGGCGTCGTCGTGGTGTTCCTGGCGGGCTTCTCCGGTGATGTCACGCAGATCGACAATCTCGAAACGACTGAAATTCCCTCCGGTGTTGAGTATGCCAGGCTCGTCGGCGGACGTGTCGGTGCCGAGGCCGTCAAGGTATTACTCTCAATGCATCCTGGCCCGCCGCAACCGATCGCGAGCGTCGTCAAAGAGTTTGTCGAGGGCCGCAGGATTCCCGGCGAAGAACGAGTGGCGAAGTCCTGGGAGGTTCTGCGACGGCCGGGCGTGAATCAGAACACCGCCGAGTGGGTATTCGCCAAAGAGATCGTGCTGCTGGATGCCCAACTAGCCAAGTCAAGATCCGTGCCGGTCGAGATGATGGCGATTTCGATTGGCCCAATGGTATTTGTCGCAGCTCCCGGCGAGATGTTTGTCGAGTTGGGGCTTGAAATTCGCAAAGCGAGTCCGTTTCCCTTTACCTCCCCAGTTTCGCTCGCCAACGGTTGCGTGGGCTATGTTCCAACACTGGCGGCATTTTCGGAACAAGGCGGCGGTTATGAGCAACGGCTCAGCAGCTACACCAACCTGGTGCCTGATGCGGGGCCAAGAATGGTGCGCGAAGGCATTCGACTGGCGAAAGCCTTGTCACCCCAGCCTGTGAGCAAAAGAAAGGCTGCAGCGCCCTTTACGGCTGCCTGGGACTACGGCAAGATCGGGCCGGATAATCCGGCAACGACTCCGAAGTCGCCCATGGTTCTGTTCAACGGGAAAGACCTCACCAACTTCTACCACTACACGCGCGAAAGCAAGCTTGCTGATCCCAACAAGGTGTTTACCGTGTCGGGGAGCATCCTGCGGATCTCGGGCCAGGAGTGGGGCGGCATTACGACGAAAGAAGTCTTTCGCGATTACCGCTTGATCGTGGAATGGAAGTGGGGCCAAAAGGGCTGGAACGAACGCGAAAAGAAGGCCCGCGACAGCGGCATTCTGATCCACGGTCATGGGCCTGATGGCGGGTACAACGGCATCTGGCTCGAAAGCTTCGAATCGCAGATCATCGAAGGCGGCTCGGGCGACATTCTTGTTGTGGCGAAAACCACGCCGATGTCCGCTTCCTGCCTTTGCAATCTCGAAGGCAAGGAGATGTACTTCAATCCGAAGGGCGAGGTGATGACTCGCACCACGGGCCGCATCAACTGGTATGGAAGATCCCGCGAATGGAAAGATGAATTTGCCTTCCGTGGCAAGGAAGAAGTCGAAAAGCCTGTCGGCCAGTGGAACCGTCAAGAAGTGATCGCCGCGGGGGACCGAATGGTGAATCTTCTCAACGGCAAGCTGGTGAGCGCTGCCTTTGACCTCTCGCACACCCAGGGAAAGATCCAGGTTCAGAGCGAACTGGCCGAGATCTTTGTCAGACGAATCGAACTGCAGCCGCTTAAGGCAAGCGATTGGAAGCTGGCTGAGTCGGTTTCCGCATAGTTGACTAAAAAAAGAGACAGCCTCCAGCCCGAAAGGCTGGAGGCTTTTTGATTGACCGTAGATTCTTCTTAGAAGCTATAGCGCAATGCAATCTGGATTTGGCGCGAATCGATCCTGGTGCTGCTGATCACGCCGTAGGTAGGCGTTCTCAGAGTGGCACCGGGTTGCGCGAAATTTGCCCGATTCGGAAGGTTGAAAAACTCACCGCGAAGCTCCACGGTGTGCTTGCCTTCCATGAACCGGAAGAACTTGTTCACGCTGGCGTCAAGGCTCGCGATCCCAGGTCCGATGATCGTATTACGTCCGGCGGTACCGTAACGGAAGACGGGCTGTGCGGCGCCGGGCGCAACGCCCAAGCGATCCACAAAAGCGTCGGTGTTAAAGAACCGCGAAACGGTAGACTGTCCATCCGGCAGCCGCGTGGTCGCGCCGGCAATGGCGTCTGGCTTGCAATAACCGCCGCCATTTTGAACGTTACCCGGGCCGCAGAATGCAGTGAGGGGGAAGCCATCCTGGAAGGTGAGAATGCCACCCAATTGCCAACCGCCCAAAAGGGTGTTGACCACCGGGTTCGTGATGCCCAGCTTCTTGCCTTTGCCGATGGGAAGCTCGTAAAGGAACGACGCGGTGAAGCGCTGACGGAAGTCGAAGGCGGAAAGTCCGCGCTCGGCTCTCAGGTTGTAGTTGTCAGATGGAGTCAAGGGATCGCCGTCCGTGGTACGGATGCCCGAACCGTTGTCGATCGACTTCGAGTAAGCATACGATCCAAGAAGCGTAAAGCCGTTGGAGAAGCGCTGCTGCAAGCGCATCTGCAGCGAGTGATAGTTCGAATGGCTGGGAGCGTTCATGTTCTGAAAGCTTCCGTTGAATTTCGGGAAGGGCCGGTTGAGGTTCGGATTGCCGGGTCGTGGTTCCGGGTTGTTGTACGAAGTGAGACGGCGCAGCTTGATGCCAGCCGAACCCATGTAGGTGACCTCAAGCGACAAGTCTTTCGACAATTGGCGCTGGACGGCGGCCTGCCACTGAGCCACATACGTGGTGCGTTCCCCGAACTCATTGATCAACAGGAAGCTAGGAGCACCTGTAGAAGTGAACAAGCGATTCCAGGAAAGATTCGGCCTCGTGGTGTCGGCTGTTTCAGCCTGGCGGATGGTGAACGGGATGTTACGGACGATATCGAATACGGCATTGCCGATATCGCGAACAAAGTAGATACCACCGCTCGCACGGAGCACTGTCTTGGCATCGAGCTGATAGGCAAGGCCGACGCGGGGGCCCAAGTCGTTGCGATCCGGCTTTGCGGCGCCGCGTCCGAATCTGCCGTCGCGAACTAACTGCCAGGTGGGCGGCGCAGGAAACTGAGGATTGCCTTCATTCAAATTCCCTGTGCCCGCTCTCACGAACACCGGCTCGCGGGAGTTGTCCCAGGCGAAGTCCACGTTGACGATCGCATCATTCTTATCCATGAACGGCGATTCGTACTCCCAGCGAATGCCCCAGTTGATCGTCAACTTCCGGGTCACCTTCCATGCATCTTGCAGATAGAGGCCAATGTAGTTTTGACGGAAGCTGGCGATCGGAGCACCAACCTGGCCTTCAGTGCCCGACATCACACCCAGCAGCATGTCAGCCATGGGTTCGCCGGTGTACTGACCATTCCAGGTGAATCGTCCGCGCGGGACGACCGCGCCAATCTGGTTGTAGCGCAAGCGGCGGTATTCCCCACCAAACTTAAATGTGTGCTTACCGGCCGTCCAAGAGAAGTTGTCGCTGAACTGGAAGGTCGTGTTCCAATTCACAAACGGGCAGTCGTTGCATTCACCGACGTTCGCGAAGCCCGCAATCTGGAACACAGGCATGCCCCAGAACAGCGGGTCCTGCGAGATGCCCTGCAATCCCAATTCGCCGACGATGTTTCGCTTGAAGGCCCTCTGCTGAATGTTGCTCGAATTGAAGTAGTTCATACCGAACTTGAAATCATTCACCTTGTTGGCGCCGATCACAGCGGTATGGCCGATCACACCTTGCTGGCCGAGGATGCCGACAATGTTGCCGGTATCGCGAATCTGGAAGGGGATGTACTGCGGCTCTTTCGTCTGAGAGAAGCGGAAGAAGAAGGTCTGGTTTTGAAATGCAGTCAAATCCGACCGGAACGTGAACTGGTCGCCGTCCGTTCTTCTCGATTCGTCGTTCAAGTAATTGTTTGTAATCCCGAGGGCTCCGGTGCCAGCTTGATTCGGCAGTGGGTAGAAATCATTTAGCACCTTGCGGGAAGTTGGATTGATTCGGCTTTCGGGGATCAAGCCATTGGGGAAAACCTGACCAGGATTGAGCGGGTCGCGAATTGCACGATTCAGGAATCCGAAGTTGCCACTGCGGAACCGCGCATCCGGAAGGGTTCCCGTTTGAGTCAGGGCGCGACGTTCGCGCAGCCCTTCGTAGTTAAACATGAAGAACAGCTTGTTGCGTCCGTCAAACAATTTCGGGATCAGCACGGGGCCAGACAAGGTGCCGCCGAATTGATTGCGCTTGAACGGGGGGTTAATGGGCGCAAAGAAGTTTCTTGCGTCAAAAAAGGAGTTTCTAACGTAGGAGAAGCCGACACCGTGAAATTCATTGTTGCCTGATTTGGTTGAAACGTTGACCTGAGCGATAGCGCGACCGTATTCAGCAGAAAACAATCCCGACTCTACTTTGAATTCCTGGAGGGCGTCGATCGATGGCAAGAACAGGTAGGTGTTGAAGTTCGGATCGGTGTTCTCCATACCATCGAGAGAGTAGTGGTTGAAGTGAACGCGTTGACCCGCGATATTCAGAGCAAAGGTATTTCTGGCACCACCCATACGCTGTTGTCCCTGCGAAGATGCGGGGCCATTGGTAGTTGCGCCAGGGATGAGAGAAGCCAATTGAAGATAGTTGCGGCCATTGAGAGGCAACTCGACAATGCGTTTGTTCTCGATGACGGTACCGACTGAAGTGGATTCGGTCTCAAGAACGGGAGCCCCGCCTGTGACTTCGATGACTTCAGCAACGTTACCGACGGCCAACGCGAAGTCGAGAACTGGTGACTGACCAACTTGAATTTCAACACCGGCCCGAGACTGCGACTGGAACCCTTGCCGTTCCACTTTGATGGTGTAGGTCCCCGGCGTTAAGGCTGGGGCGGCATAGATACCGCCATCGTTGGACTTCATCACACGAGTGAATCCAGTGGCTGGATTCGAGATCGTGATGGTGGCTCCTGCAACGGCCGCGCCCGAGGCGTCCGTGATACTTCCACCAATATCGCCTGTGCCCGATTGAGCCAGGCCAAGTACGACGCTGAACGTGAGCGCCGCGAGACATCTTAAAGACATATCCATAGTCTGTTTGATTTATCAAGTTTCAGTAAGGAAGTCAACGGGTTTTTGGCTAAACTCTTAAAATGTTGAATCGCAGAACCTTCGCCTTTGGCCTTGGCGCATCGGTGCTTTCGAGCCATGCTCAATCGTTGAGCGACGTGGCCCAATTGTCTTTAAGTCAGGCGGCCGCGAGATTGCGAAATCGGCAGACGACACCCACGGCACTTGTGGAAGCTTGCCTCTCACGCATTGAGGTTTACCAACCAAAACTCAATGCCTACATTACGGTGCTCAAAGAGAGTGCACTAGCTCAAGCGCGCGAAGCCGAAGCAGAGATAAAAGCGGGCCGGGACCGGGGTCCGCTGCATGGGATCCCCATCGCACTCAAAGACAACATTGATACCGCAGGTGTGCGCACCACCGCGGCCAGTGCGGTTTTCGACAATCGAGTCCCCACCGAAGACGCTGAGGTGACGAGAAAGCTGAAGGCTGCCGGTGCGATTCTGTTGGGCAAGCTCAACCTGCACGAGTTCGCCAATGGTGGCACATCCGCTACGAGTTATTTCGGACCAGTGCGCAACCCGTGGGCTCTCGCGCGACACCCCGGCGGGTCTTCCGGCGGTAGCGCGGCTGCGGTCTCTGCGGACCTCTGCTTCGGCGCATTGGGGACAGATACGGGCGGGAGCATTCGCACACCTTCAAGCTATTGTTCGATTGTCGGCCTGAAGCCCACGTACGGGCTAGTTTCGATTCGCGGTATCGTGCCGTTGGCTTTATCGCGAGACCACTGTGGGCCGATGACGAAGACAGTCGAAGACGCGGCGGTGATGTTAAACCACCTGGCCGGGTACGACCGCTTGGATATCACAAGTGTCAATCATCCCAGGGAAGACTATGTGGCACTGATAAAGCAACCGGTGAAAGGCCTCAGGATCGGCGTGCCACGGGTGCCTTACTTTGATCATCTCGATGCCGATGTCGCTAAAGCCGTCGAAGGCGCCATTGCCCGAATTGCCGGCATGACCGCAGGTGTCAAAGAAGTGCTCTTGCCTTCCACGCGCGGAACCAGCGGCGGCGGCGAAATGTACGCCTATCATGAGGAATACTTTGAGCAAGGCAAGTCTCTTTATCAGATCCCGGTGCGCCGCAATCTTGAAAGGGGTAAAGACGCGCGCGCCTATGAATACATTCAAGCGATGTGGAAGCTGCAGTTGCTGCGCCGGACGATCGATGACGCGTTCTCCTCGCAGAACGTCGATTTGATGATTCTGCCCACGCGGCGCCGCACGCCGAGAACTGTCAACGACTCCATCAAACGCGAGCTGTCAGAAAAGCCGCGCAATCCGGAGCTCGAGAATCCCGCCGACTTCAACGCCTACGGCATCCCAGCCTTGTCTGTACCCTGCGGGTTCGGCACCGAGGGGATGCCGATTGGGCTAATGATCGTTGGTCCAAACTTCAGCGATGGCCGCGTGCTGGCCCTGGGCCACTCCTACGAAAGGGCTACGGAATGGCATCAGCGAAAGCCGAATCTGCGGCCTGATACTCCAGTGCCGATGCTCGCCAACACCGACGAGGGCTAACTACCAATTCACTTGAGTGAGGAAGTCACTCAGATAGCGCCGCCAGACGAGCCAGGTGTGCGCGCCTTCGGTTTCGATGTATTTGTGATCGATCTTGCGCGTCTTCAGCCAGCCGACGAATTCCTGATTCTGCTTCAGTAGAAAGTCGTTCTTGCCAATCGCAATCCAGAGCAGTTTGATGCGTGCGTTGTCTTTCTCGCTTAAGGCGGCCAGGGCTTCATCGGCCTTCCCCATCAATTGAGGAGCGCTGCTCATGGCCCCGATCCAGGAGAATTTGTCCAGGTTCCGTAAGCCGACATAGAGCGTTTCCCCTCCCCCCATAGAAAGCCCAGAGATTGCCCTCTCCTTTGCCTTGCTACTCACCTTGTACTGTTTCTCGGCCAGTGGCAACACTTCTTCAAGCAGGTTCTTTTCGAAGTTCACGGTGTTCTTGACGAAGTTGCCGCCAGAGTTGATTGCGCGCGCCTTCAGATCGGCCTGCGTCATTCCGTAGCCCAAGGGCATCACGGCAATAAATGGCCTTCTTCCCGATGCAATCAGTTGATCGAAGATCAGGTTGGCTTTGCCCACAGTCGTCCAGCCATCGGCGACATCGCTATAGCCATGCAGCAAAACCAGAAGAGCATAGCGCTTACCGGGTTGATACCCCGGCGGCGTGTAGACAAAGAAATCGCGATTCTCACCGACGATCTTCGAATGGTAGAAATGGCGATGAATCACTCCATGCGGAATGTCGGTGAACTCCCAGGGCTGAGGCTTCTCGCCAGGAACCAGCACCATGCTGCCGGGGTTCAGCGCGTTAGATTTGATCTCGCCGTTGATGGGATCGATCGTCCCGACGCCATCCACCTGAAACGAATAGCCATGTAGGTCTGGATCTAGCGCTGGGGTCTTAACGGTCCAGATGCCTTTCTCATCCTTCGCGAGAGGAAAACGCTTTCCATTATCCAGAGATAATTCCACCTTTTGCGCGTTCGGCGCACGCAGGTTGAAGGTAACCGATCGGTCTGCATGAACGATGGGCGATAGAAGCTGTTGTTGCTGGGGCTGGGCTACTAGAAGAGCGGTGGCAAAGAGTGAAGAGATGAAGAACGTGCGCATCGAAGCAATCATAACTACAATGAGGGCTTGGGCGCTGTTCGCATCATTGCGGAGATGATTGCAGCTACATCATGGGCTGGAATCGTTGCACTGGTTGCCTGGACTTGGAATTCACTTCCCTCACGGATTCCAGTCCACTTCAACATCCACGGCCAACCCGACAGTTGGGGCGGCAAGGACTTCTTGATCGTGCTACCTGTCCTCGCTGCCTTTACCTATGGGATCTTGTCACTGGTGCAGCGCAAACCTCAATGGATGAATGTTCCCTTCGCGGTGGATCTCAACGACTCCGAAGTGCGTGCGCAACTCGGTGAGATGGCCTGCGCACTGAAGGCCTGTGTGTTGATCTTGTTGTTCATTACCGTGTGGGCTATGGTTCAGGTCGCCAATGGCAATGCCACTGGCCTGCCCGCTGGCTTTTTGCCGATTGCCTTGTTGCTGCCCATCTTGCCTACCGCTATCTATCTGGCCAAGCTGAAGCGGCCATAAGCGTTTGTGCCAAGACCGTCAAGGTTGGATTTCCTGAAGGATTTTGCGGGAAAGTACTTGCCCCGAGAACCCATAGGTTGCGAACCTGCCAGTGCCGACCTCGAGGATCCACAACGCTGGATGAGGGATCGGACCCCATGATGGTTCCTCCCTGCAAGTGCGTGCTCTTGTAGCTCATCACGTCATAGCGCTTCAAGGCTGGAGACATGGTGTAGCTCTTCACAGGCATCCGCTTCGCAATGGTCTCGATCTTCGAAGAGATGAAGTTGTGGATCTTCATTTCGTTCTCGTTCCAGTCGAGCGTTAACCGCAATAACGGATCACCAAGAATGTCGGTGTACGTGGGGTCAAGATCCATGAAGTTGCTCGAGTAAGGAATGTGCTCTCCCGATGACCCGAGCCGTGCCGTGCGGTCGTACGCCGCGACAGCTGCTTTCTTCCATTCACTGCCCCATGTGGCTTTCACATCCCCGGGAACTGCGCCAAAATTCGCGATGGGCCGTGCGCCATAGGCTGGGCTCGAGATGTAGGCTCCACGGATGAAATCCACTTGGGAATGATCGAAGTTGTCTCCATCGAAATCGCTGACCGTCATGTTTGACGACCCTGATCCCATATAGCGATTGAGTGGCCGGTCAAAGAACAGCGTCGCTCCGGCGCCCATCACCTGGTGAGTCAGGTTTCGTCCCGTGTTTGCGTTGCCGATCCCTGAGAGCAGCAGCAATCGAGTGTTATTCAGCGTCCAGGATGCGAGCACAACTCGGGCTGCAGGCTGAAAGAACTCCTTGCCGTTCGACACATACACGACACCCGTCGCAACGCCGTCCTTGGTGACGATACGACGCACCTGGGCACTGGTGGTGATCGTGACGTTCGATCGCTTTTGGAGAACTGGCAATAGCGTGTTCGTGGGCTGCGCCTTGGCACCCACCATGCAGCCAAACCGTTCGCAAAAGCCGCAGTATTGGCAGGCGGGACGGATCACGCCATCGGGGTTGCGGTAGCTCTGACTCAGATTGGCACTTGGAGCCGGATAGGGATGATACCCCAACGCCAAAGAGGCATCGGTGAACAACTTTCCGAAGTAGGTCTGCTTGAGGGGTGGAGTGGGAAACGGCCCAGACCTTGGCCCTGTCATTGGATTACCCGCCAGCCCTGAGATCCCAAGCAATTGCTCTGCCTTCAGATAATAAGGCTCGATCTCCTTGTAGGTGATGCCCCAATCCTGGACGGTGCTGCCTGCGGGCAAGCGCTTCTTTCCATACTTCTCCACCGTTGTCTTGTGCATCTCAAAGACATCCGGGAGGAACCTCGGGGTCATGCCATTCCAGTGCTCACCCGCCCCGCCGACTCCGTCTCCAGGCAGAAACGATCCGAACTGTCGAATCGGCAGTGCCTTTTGTTTTACCTCGTTGCGAAACGTTACGGTTTCCTTCGCAACGTCCTGCATCATTCGATACCGAAGGGCGTAATCCAGCTCGTCCATGCCTTCGATGTACTCTTTCGGATTGCGCGGCTTGCCTCGCTCAAGAACAACGATTCGAGAGCTCGACTTCGCAGCCAGTTCTTTGGCCATCAGCATGCCAGACCAGCCGCCGCCAATGATCACCACGTCCACTGCCGCAAGATTGGTCATGGTTCCAACTCCTCCCACGGAACCACTTTCCGATTGAGGATTTGCGATATCGACTGCGACTTGACCCGATGCGTCTCACCGTAGTGCCGGTCGATGTCGTTGGCCCAGGACATGTAGGGTCCTGGGAATCCAATCAGCTGCCATCCGAGGCAATCCCGATTGCCTCCGTGCATCGGGTCACAGAACATTCCCTCGAGTGTGTGCTGCCTTAGCAACCGGAAGAACGCGGTGTTCTCGATGGCACGCAGCCGATTGTCTTGCTCGGCCTCGCTGAGTGAGGCCAGACCCGCAAGTGACTTCAAATTCGTGCGGTAGATTTCGCGGGGCGTCGATTTACCTTGATATCCCTGCTCGGCGGAGCCTGCTTCGAAGGGTTCCTTCGTGTATCGATACCGGTCTCTGCCGTAAGGGCCCGCCAGTTGTCGGTCGATGTATAGAGTCACTCCACATTCTTTAGCGCCGGGGCCAGTATCATCCGACGGAAAGATCCTCGACACGGCCGCCTCGACGATCGCGGCTTCGTCGCTGGTAAAGAACCGAAGTGGAACTTGAACCTCTCCAGCAGGAGTTTGCAGCAACGGCTCGCCATCGAGGCTGTAGACCAGAAGTGCTCCGCCCGGAGGAAGTTTTAGGAAGTGTCGCCTGCGCACCAAGGCATTCTATCCTGACCAATGGTTGACACCGACAACCAAACCTGCTAGGACTAAGTTGACGGCGTCAACCTATGAAACACATCACCCTCTTCATCCTAGTAATGTCTTCAGCCGCACCCTCAGCGGAACTGATCATCACGATCAAGGGTATTCAAAACGCGAAGGGCAACCTTGGTTGCGCTTTGTTCTCATCTCCCTCCGGCTTCCCGATGGATGTGAAACAGGCGAAAGCTATGCGGCAAAAGGCGAAGACAGAGGCGATGGAATGCCGCTTTGAAGGCCTCGCAGCTGGAAAGTATGCAGCGTCCGTGTATGTCGACAACAACGAAAACGGCAAGACGGATACCAACTTCGTCGGTAAGCCGACAGAGCCGTGGGGAGTTTCGAACAATGTCCGTCCAACGTTCCGCGCGCCTACATTCGAGGAAGCAGCTCTGCAGCTCAAGGACGAAGAAATCAAGCGGATTGAAATCACGGTGAGCAAATGACATTCACTGAAAAGTACGGCCCCTGGGCCGTAGTGACCGGAGCATCTCGGGGAATCGGGCGCGAGATCGCGAAACAACTGGCCGTTCAGGGATTGAAGCTTGTTCTGGTTGCCCGCAGCAAATCAGATCTGGAAAAGCTGGCCGCAGAGGTCTCAGTCGAAACGAAAGTGATCTGTGCTGATCTCGGCATCCCTGTGTCGCGCCAAGAAGTATTGCACCACTGCCAAAATCTCCCGATCGGGTTGCTCGTCAACTCTGCAGGCTTCGGTTCCCTCGGCGAACTCGCCGATCTTCCCTTGAACAACGAGTTGGACATGGTGGAAGTCAATTGCAAAGCACTGCTGGAATTCAGCCACCATTTCGCCAAGCGATTCCGTGCGCAACGTCGGGGCGGAATCATGCAACTGAGCTCCATCGTTGCGTTTCAAGGTTCACCTTACGCGGCAACCTACGCAGCCACCAAGGCCTATGTTCAATCGCTCAGTGAAGCAATGGCCATAGAGTTGGCGCCCTATGGAGTTGACGTTCTTGCGGTGGCACCAGGGCCCACCGAAACCGGATTCGGATCGCGATCGGGCATGAAGCTCACCAACGCGGAGAGTGCGGAAATTGTAGCCGCTCAGGCCATTCGGGCTCTTGGCAAGAAGTCCAGAGTCGTAACCGGCAATTTTGCGAAATTTCTCTTTGGTTCATTGATGACCGCTCCGAGGCCCATCCGGGTCCGAATCATGAAACAGGTGATGCGATCTATGTTTTGAGAGAAGCTGTAAGGATGGCGGAATCGAGATCGAGAGACTTGCGCGACCAGTGCGCTGAAGTGGCTTTGAAACTAATCGGTGAAGTCGGCGTCGAAGGTCTCAGTATTCGAGAGGTTGCCAGACGGCTTGGAGTATCGCATCAGGCGCCTTATAAACACTTTGCCAGCTCTAACCATCTACTGGCTGAAGTTGTGCGCCGTATGTATGCTGACTTCTCGGCATATCTGTTGTCCCGACCCAAGGGACGCAACGAAGCGGAAAGCATGGAAAACCTCGGCATCGCCTACTTTGAGTTTGCAATGCGCAATCCACTGCACTACCGGCTCATGTTCGGAAACCCCTTGCCAGACCCGGATCAACACCCGGAGATGATGAGTGAAGCTCGCGCTGCTTTCACGATTCTGCTCGATTCCATCGCTGCAGCCCGCGGCGGCAAGAACGTCAAGCTGGATCAACTCGATGCCCTCTTTGTGTGGTCCTCGCTGCACGGCCTGTCCACAATCCTTCGCACAAATGCTCTCGATGAGATTGGACTCAAACAGGCTGTTCTCTCCGAGGCGCTCCCGCACACATTGATGCGAATCGGCGTTGCGCTCGGCATATGAATGGGTTTGGCATCATGGTTAAGTGAGCATTGAAAAAGTAGCCGAAGAAGATTTGTATCAGGTCATCGGTGAAGCTGGATTCGAGCGGTTCGTTGCCGCATTTTACCGGCAGGTTGCCGAAGACGACATTCTCGGCCCGATGTACCCAAAACATGACTTGGTTGGGGCTGAAGAACGCCTGAGAGACTTCTTGAAGTTTCGCTTTGGCGGGCCAATGGATTACCTCGAGAAGCGCGGCCACCCGCGTCTCAGAATGCGCCATGCGCCATTTCATGTGGACGAAAAGGCCCGGGACCGTTGGGTAGAAATGATGGATAAAGCACTTGAGGAAGCAAACCTCCCGCAAGGCGCCGTTGCTACCTTGCGCGACTTCTTCCATTCGACGGCAACGTTTCTCAGAAACACTTAGGCCAGGATTTCGCTTACCACTCGCGCGGGAAACTGGTCGGTCAGGCGTTCTTCGAGGCCATGCCGCTTGTAAACAAGATCCCGGTGGTTCATGCCAAGCAGGTGCAAAATCGTCGCGTGAAGGTCATGCACGCTCACTTTGTCCTGCTCAGCCTTAAAGCCGATGTCATCGGTCGCTCCATGAACGTGCCCCCGCTTCAAGCCAGCGCCAGCCATCCAAACCGAGAAGCCGTTGGGGCCATGATCCCGGCCTGCTCCCTTGCCTGTGCCCTGGCTCATCGGCAGACGTCCGAATTCCCCGCCCCATACCACCAATGTGCTGTCGAGTAACCCACGCTGCTTGAGATCCTTCAACAGCGCTGCCACGGGCTGGTCTGTCTTCTTACACGCATAGCCAAGGGAATCCTCAAGCTTGTCGTGGGAATCGAAGATTTGGCTTTCGATATAGAGCTGCACGCAACGCACGCCGCGCTCTACCAGCCTGCGCGCCATCAGGCATCGCTTTCCATAAGAGGCAGTTGCCGAGTCATTCAGTCCGTAAGCTTCGCGCGTCGCTTCCGATTCCTGATTCACGTCGAGAGCGTCCGAGGCAGCCATCTGCATGCGGGCGGCCAACTCATAGCTTGAGATCCTCGCATCGAGCTCAGGCTGATAAGGCCTGCGGGCTTGATGTGCCTGATCGAGTTTTCGCAACAGGTTGCGCTCTGCCTCTACAAGCGGCGTTGGGATTTCCTTGCGCGGCTCAAGATTCAAAACTGGGGCGCCTTCCGCGCGAAAACGGGTTCCCTGGTAGATCGGCGGCAACCAGGCGGATTGCCAATTCGAGATCCCATTGATCGGCAGACCCTTGGGGTCGTCCAGCACGACATACGCTGGCAGATTCTGATTCTCAGTTCCAAGCCCATAGGCAATCCAGGAACCGATAGCGGGTCGGCTGGCGATCGTTCTACCGGAATGCATCAAGAACAATGCCGGCTCATGATTGGCATGCTCACCATACATCGAGCGGATCACCGTGATGTCGTCTGCGCAACTGGCCAGATGCGGCATTGCGGAGGACAGGTCCATCCCACTCTTGCCATGCTTTTTGAATTCAAAGGGGCTCGGCATCAGGAAGCCAGGCTTATCCCCGTTCGAAATGGCGAAGCTCAGCTCA
This sequence comes from Acidobacteriota bacterium, assembly GCA_016870995.1. Taxonomy (GTDB): domain Bacteria; phylum Acidobacteriota; class Terriglobia; order Bryobacterales; family Bryobacteraceae; genus Bryobacter. Next base: position 4,496 of record VFZU01000059.1, on the reverse strand, counting down.
CGGCTGGGCGCGGTGCCCGCCAGACGGGTCAACGTCGGTTTGGGGTCAAACAAATCCACCTGGCTCGGGCCGCCGTTCATGAATAGCTGGATGACTGCTTTGGCCTTTGGCGCAAAGTGTGGCGATTTGGGCTTGAGATCGTAGACGCCTGAAGCCCGTGCTTCACTCGCGAGCAGTGATGCCAAAGTTGCGCCATGAAGTCCGTTGGCGATGGAGTTGAAGAAGTCGCGTCGATTGGTCTTGTTCATGGTGGAGCCTTAGTCGATGAAGCTGAATTCCGCAGAGTTGAGTATGGCGTGGCAAAGGTTCGCGAGCGCGAGCCATTGTGCCTGCGCCGCATGCGGGGCTTCAGAAAGATCTTGCTTCAGCCGCTCGGGCCACTGCTTTTCGAATTCTTGCAAGGCGTCAAGAGAAAGCTTGATCTCCTCCGCAGTCGCCTTGCGCGAGTAAGCCCTCAGATAAAGATTTTCGATCTGCCGAGCACGATCCGAACCGGATTCATCCACGATGCGACCCGCCATGTACTTGGCCAGATCCCAGGACATCGATCCGTTAAAGAGATGCAGTGCTTGCGTAGCGACATTCGAACGTCGCCGTTCCGTGCAGTTCGGAGTCATGGACGGTTGGTCGAAAGCATCCATCAATGAAACCGGGGTCTGCCTGCGATGCAACGTATAAATGCTGCGTCGGTACCCATCTTTACCGGGCTTCACCAACACCTCTTTGTCGTCGGTGAGGCGAACCTCGGCCGGTGTGCCAAATGCCTTGTTGTCGAGTCTTGAAGAAACGAGCAATAGTGAATCGTAGAGCGATTCGGCATCCATCCGCTGTAATGGCATCCGAGCGAGCAACGCGTTCTCAGGGTCGGCGGCAATCTGAGCTTCAGTCGCCAGTGAACTCTGACGATATGCCTGGCTCGTAACCATCATCCGGTGCATGGCTTTCATGCTCCAACCGCTTTCGACAAACTGTGTGGCCAGGTAGTCGAGGAGCTCAGGATGCGAAGGCGGCAAGCCGGACTTTCCAAAGTTCGCAACGGTGGGCACAATGCCGCGACCAAAATGGCGCATCCACATTTGGTTCACCGCAACACGCGCAGTGAGTGGATGATTTGGTTGTGTCAGCCATTGAGCCAACGCAAGGCGACGGCCACTGGTACCTTCATACGGGGCCACCGGTTGATACGCCTTGAGGCTCGAATGCTTGAGTACCTGAGGAATGTTCGGCTCAACGGGTTCTCCGAAGCTGACAGGATCACCTCGGCGCAATAGATACGATTGCGATGGCTGCAGGTTATCGGTCAATACGCGCGTGTGGGGCTTGGATTTCAGTTTGCCCCGCAACTCGCCAAGTTCCTTATTAAGCGGGTCTAGCTTCGCCTTCAGTTCAGGATTTTCCTTCACCAATTCGCCGCGCTTGTAGGTAACGCCTTCTTTCTTGAACGGCGCTGAAATCAACTCGATCTGATCCGTCAATCGCTTGATCTCAGCTTCAATCGGTGCGTTTGCCTTTTCTACTTCGGCGATTTCATCAGGCATCGCGAGGGGTAACTCGCGCTTGTTGGGAGACCGCCACTCGTACGGATCATAAGCGCCCTGAAGAATGGCAGAGAGGCGATAATAATCGCGCTGTGGAATCGGATCGTATTTGTGATTGTGGCATCGGGCGCAGCCCATCGTCAGGCCCATCACGCTTGACGAAAGCACCTCCACTTCGTCAGCCAGCACATTCATCCGCTCGGCAATCAAGCCCCTCTCATTGGAGTTCGTGGGGTCGGGTGTCGTACGCAAGAATCCAGTGGCGGCCAAACGGTCGATCAACTGCTGCGAAAACGGTCCCTTGGAGTTCTGCCAATCGTTGGAAACTTCATCGCCAGCGATTTGTTCAGTTAGAAACTGAGCATAAGGTTTGTCAGCGTTCAGCGACCGGATCACATAATCGCGGTAACGCCACGCATAACGGCGAACTCCATCGTGCTCACCGAACCCCTCTGAATCGGCATATCCTGCAAGATCCAACCAATGCTGCCCCCAACGCTCACCATAGCGTGGGGAAGCGAGCAACCGATCCACTAAACGTTCGTACGCATTGAGAGCCACATCAGCTTCGTATTCAGCAACCTCTGACGGGGTGGGCGGCACGCCAGTCAAATCCAGATAAAGCCTTCGCATCAAGGTGAGTCGCGAGGCTTCTCGGTTGTAAGTGAGGTTCTTGCTTTCGAGCTTGGCCAAAAGAAAACGATCGATGGAATTGCGGACCAATGCTTGGTTCTTCACTGCTGGAATTGCCGGCGCGACAGGTGGTTGAAACGACCAGAACTTCTTGTCACTTTCGCGCACGATATCTGGCGAAATCGATTTGGGGTCAGCCTCTTTGGCTCCGGCTGCAATCCAGGCGCGAATCTTGCCAGCCTCGGCATCTGTGGCAAGCTCCACAGCGAGGGCCTTGGCTTCTTTCGCTGGCGGCATCTCACCCTTAACGATCCGCTGAAGCAACAAGCTCTCATCTGGCTTGCCAGGCACTATTGCCGGACCGGACTTTCCACCCTTCAGCCTCGAAGCGACAGTGCGAAGATCCAGCCCACCTTCCTTACGGCCGCTGCCATGACACAAGACGCATCTGGCCTGCAAGATTCCTCGCACTTCGTGCTCACTCACCTCGGCCGCAACCTCTTGTATCTTGGGCAAACCAGTGTTGATCCACTCACGAATTCGATCGATTTCGACGTCGGTCAATTTATCCTTTCCAGGAGGCATCTGCCGAGTAACAACTTTATCGATCAGCAGGCTCTTTGCCGCATCTCCAGGAAGAATCGCAGGGCCGGTCTCGCCACCCTTGAGCAGGGTTCGCTCACTCTCAACCGAGAGCTTGCCCAAGGTCACCTTTTCGTTGTGACAGGATGCACACTTAGCCGCGAAAATCGGCTTCACCGTGGCATCAAAGGTGGGGGCGGCAAGGAGAGGGTTCCCCAAGAGCAGTGAGAGATAAATCAGGTTGCGCATTGGGTGAAGAATTTTTCTTAGTCTAACCGAAAAAGTATGGGAACTTTTCGACAGACTTGCGTCTATTCAGGTTGTAATGAATCGAACCATCCTTTGCCTTGCTCTCTGCTTCGCACCTGCTGCCTTTGGCTTTAAGAACTTTGAGGTAGCAACCATCAAGCCGAATGCGGCCAACGATAACCGCATCAGCCTGATGTTCCAACCCGGAGGTCGCTTCGTGGCCACAGGGATCTCGCTCAAACAACTAATCGCTTTTGCCTATGACATCCGCGATTTCCAGGTCTCCGGCGGGCCAGCTTGGGTTACAGACGACCGTTACGACATCAATGCCAAATCAGAGGCGCTCATGGGGGACAGGCCCGATTTCGAAATGGCTCGAAAGGTGATGCGGAATTTCCTCGCAGAACGTTTTCAGCTCAAAACCCACGAAGAGAACAAAGAGATGCAGGCTTACGCACTCGTTCAGGGCAAGGGCGGATCAAAAATGAAGCCTGCAGACTCAGCCTCTCCGGGCCCGCGCATGCGTATGGGCCGTGGGCAACTCAGCGGCTCCGGCATTTCGATGGAGATGTTGACACGCCAGCTGGGGCAAAACGTTGGGCGCAACGTGATCGATAAAACCGCACTTAAGGGCAACTACGACATCGAACTCAACTTCGTTCCCGAAGTCGGCCAAGGAGGTCCTCTACCACCTTCAGCCGATGCCATCGCAGGGGCTGGCGGCAATGGGCCTACGATATTCACTGCCGTGCAGGAACAGCTTGGCCTGAAGCTTGAAGCGATCAAAGCGCCGGTAGCAACTCTCGTCATTGACAGCGTCGCAAAGCCTTCCGAGAACTAGTCGCACCTTCTCGTCCCAGCAGCTTTTCCGATTCTCATTGCAATTTCGTACCTCTGTAGTATTTTCTACTACAGAGGTAGTAGATTGGCGAAACCAAGACTTAGCAAGCTCGAACTGAAACTGATGGAAGCACTTTGGAATCGCGGAGAATTGTCAATCCGCGAAATCCAGGAGAGCCTCCCAGCGAAGGGTCGCCCTGCGTACACAACAGTCCAGACCACCATTTACCGGCTTGAAGAAAAACTAGCGGTTCGACGATCCAAAAAAATCGGTAACGCTCACGTCTTCGAAGCTACGGTGTCTCGTGAAGATGTGAAGGGCCGGCTCATCGACGAATTGTTGAGCCTGTTTGGCGGACGTACCCAGCCCGTGATGGCTCATCTCGTCGAAACGGGCAAGCTCACCATTGAGGACATTCGCGCTGCCGAGAAACTCCTGGAATACAAAGCAAAGGATAAGAAAGGCAACTAGTATGGAGCTCCTACTGAATCATCTCTGGCAATCAACGACATTTGCGCTCGGTATTGCTATTCTCCCGCTCCGCGATTTTGATGGACAGCTCCCTGGGACATTTCATAGAGAAAATGTTCGAAAGGAGATGTTCGATGTCGAGAGAAAACAAACACGATTCCGGGGCTGCGGAATGAGCCCGG
>VFZU01000058.1 GCA_016870995.1 Acidobacteriota bacterium | reverse complement strand
CGGTGGGACTCTACATTACTGGATGCAAAGGAGGGACACATCCCCTCCTCTGCACTCCTCCCCTAAAAGCCCAGAAAGGCAGCATTGGCCAAATTCGTAATTGCAGAACTTGACATACACAACTCAACAAGGCGCGCTAAACCCCAAACTGGCGCAAGTGATGATCCACGTGTAGCCATCCCCAGCGCATCCATTCCCACGCGCTTAACTCAGCGAACACCGGGTGACGCCCGAACTCAAAGTCTCTCGGTGTTGCTGAGAACTGTTGTAAGACTGAGATGAGTTTTTCTCGTTCGACCTCAAAATCCCCAGGCTTGGTGCCGCCGAGTTTTTGATCCGCTTCCGGTCTGGTCGGGTAGTCCTTGGGCCATGCGATTGGAACCTTGAGCGCGAGATATTTCAACAAACTCCGCGACACCCAACTCGAAACATCCGCGGCCGGCCGTTGCCCCATGACCATCTCAAAGGAATCGAGCAAGTGCCGTATCATTCCGCCAGCATTCATCGATCCCCAATCCGGCTTGTGGCCAGCGTCCAGCCGCGGAATCCGCGCAGTCAGTTGTTGTATCTCGCCAACGTCCACAAGGGTCTTCATGCTTACCTCGTTTAAATCGCGAGATTCCAACTCCCTCCCGGCTCATCAATATTCGAAATGGAGAAACAACTGTAGCTGCCGTGCCGGGCTGAACTCGATTGTCTGCCCGCGCGCCACCGCGTAACCGATCTGCCGCAGAGGATTGGAGCGGTTCAGCAAGTTGTAGCCTTCTACCCCCATCTGCAACCGCATCTTCTTCTCTTCCCAATGAATTTCCTTGAACACACGCGCATCGAGAGACGCGACCGCGGGGGTGAATGCCGAATTCCTTTTCCCCACCCGCGTGCTTAACGGGAACGCTCCGGTACGAAATGCATCCGAGCTTTGCAACACATTCAGCGGCCGCCCGGAGCCGAAAGTGAACGTTGGCACGATATGGATGTGCGAGAGCTTCTCGCTCATCTTCTCAAGCTCCTCAATTTCGAACAGCGCCGTCGCCGTCACACGATGCGCCTGATGCTGCCGGCTGCGTGCCCACTCCTGGCGCAGATCGAGCGGGTTCTGCGCTTGCTCGTCATAGTCGGAGCCATCGTCATTCGTCCTGCCGCCTGTATACGACAACAGGTATCCGAACTCACTCGTCATCTTGCGGCTCAGCGTCACTGTCGCACCGTCAAAGGTTGAGCTCGCATTCTGCTCAAGCAAGAACGCCGTTGGCAAACCACCGGCCGCATTTCGGATCCGCGGTAAGTGTAGGCCCCGCACGTGGCTGTACTCAAAGGCCAACGTGGTATCCGCGTTTAACTGCCGCTCCACGCCCGCCGTCACCTTTCCGCCATACGCTGCGGGCAAGTTCTGCGACACGCGGTAGGCCGCGCGGAAATTCAAATTCGACCCGGGATAAGAATACTGCTCAAACGCATTTACTCCATCCTTCTGGATCGCCTCATTCAAGAACGCCAATGGATAACGGTCAAAGAACAATCCCGCTCCAACGCGGAACACCAGCTTTGATTCACCACCCGGATTCCAAGCCAAGCCGAACCGCGGCGCGATGTTGCGTGTCGAGGCCGGCAAGCCTGCCGGCATCCGCTGGTAGTCATATCGCAGCCCCGCTTCAATTGTGAGTCCGCGCCGTGCCTGCCAGCGGTCATTGATCCAGAATCCCAGCAGTGTGGTGGAATACGCCGTCTCGGCGCGGCCTAATGCTCGAATCGTAAAATCTGCCCGCCCCGCCCGGTAATCGGCCAGCGTCGGATAGAGCGTCAAGCCCCCAAAGCGGTTTGCCAGACGCCCGTCGAAGCGAACATCATGCACGCTGGCACCAAGCGACATGGTGTTTCTCCCTGCAACGATCGTCAACCCATCCACTACCTCAAAATGCTGCTCATTCCTTTGCTGATCGAGCCGCCATCCTTGCCCGAAACTCAACACTCCCGGGATCTCCACAAACATCTCGCGCGAGTTCGGTGTCAGCCCCACATCCCGCCTCCCATACTGGAAAGTCAGATTGTTAAGCAGCGTCGCCTTGAATGCGCTCGCGAGCGTCCCCACCACTCCGTGATCCGCAATCTGCGAAGAGCCCCTTGCGGAGTAGTCGGAGAAGTTCTCGATGCCTTGCACTCCGTCCTTCACGCGCCCCAAGGAATACGCGTAGCGCAGCGACCCACTGTGCACGTTGTTGAAGATGTGCTGCACCTTCCCCGAGTACTGATAGTTCCTCTCTTCAGCCCGAAACACAAACGGGTTTCGCAAGCCCAATAAGCCTTCGGACCATTCCTCGCAATCTTCGCGGTAGACCTCCATCGCGGCGGCAAAGAACGTCTTGTCCCGTCGTGCCGGCCCGCTTGCTGAAGTTCCCGGCTGCCACCGGCGCAACCTGGGCGTCCGTGAAATGCCAAACTCCGGGTTCCTCGCATTCAGTGCTTCATTCTGCGCAATCAACTCGCCATGCCCATGCAGCGCGTTAGATCCCGAACGTGTCACCACATTCACCACGCCGCCCGCTGCCCCGCCGAATTCGGCTGACACCGTCGTACCTGCAATTCGCAACTCCTGCACCATCTCAAGCGGCACCGATACGCGGATCGCACCCGTCGTCTCATCGCGGTTATCCGTACCGTCGATCGAAACGGAGTTGTTCCGCGAACGGATCCCGTTCGAGACAAAGCCTGAATCGTTGTTTGCATTCCAGCTCGCCGCCGGGCTCCGCCCTGTCGACTGCCCCTGCGCCGGCGCCATGCCCGGCGCAGTCAACACAAAGTTCACATAGTTCCGCCCCTGCGCCGACGAGTGCTCCATCCGCTCGTAGCCAAATGCCACCGACGCACTGCTCGCACTGACATCAAGCACCGGCACGCTTTCCACAACCTCCAACTTTTCTGTCAAGCTCGATACCCGTAGCTCCACTTTTTGAAACAACGTCTGCCCTGCCCCCACGAGTACTTCAGGAAACTCCTTACCGGCAAAGCCCGCCGCTTCAACCGTCACCGCATAGGGGCCCGCATTCAGGTTCGCCAGCAAGAATTCTCCTCGCTGATTGGTCTCGGCTTGCCGGGTGAGATTTGTATCCACGTTGACTGCCTTCACGATCGCCCCTGCCACCGGTGCTCCCTGCGGATCGTTGACCACCCCGCTAAAGGCCCCCGTCCGGCTCGACACCTGCCCCAGAGCCAAGAGGCTATGCAATTGCAATATCAATATCACTTGAACAACTGATAAAGTGCTTTGCAACTTTCAGGGTAGCATGTTGGGCAACCATCCTCATGACACACTGAAAGTGCTGTGAAGTTGAAACTCGCCTCGCTCGCCATCGGCGTCCTCTGCCTCATTCTTGTTGCCGGCTACGTTGTCTGGCGAAGTGTCCCGCTCGTGCTCACCGGCGTCGTCAAGCTGGTCCCCACCTCGTGGGAAGAGTCTCTCGGACGCGCTGTCGTGGCCGGCATGACGCGGCCTGGCAGCACTTGCGATGGCGAAACTTCGCAAGCCCTCATCAGCGCAATCTCACAACGGCTTCAGGCGGCGATGCCAAGCTCTGGCTATCGCTTCAACATCAAAATTGTTCGCAACCCCGAGGTCAACGCCCTCGCCGCCCCCGGTGGCCACATTGTGGTCTTTAGCGGCCTGATCGACAAGATGGACACTCCCGAACAACTTGCGGCCGTGCTCGCTCACGAAATGCAACATGTCGTGCAGCGCCATTCGACGCGTGGCATGATGCGCTCTCTCGGCCTGCAGCTTGGCCTTTCCCTCATCTTTGGCGATGTTGGCTTGCTCGGTGATCTCGCTGGCAACCTGACGGTTCTTCACTTCATGCGTTCCGACGAACAGAGCGCCGATGACGAAGCTCTGAACACGCTCATGCGGGCGGGCATCCCTCCTATCGAAATGCAACGCGCCTTTGAGAACCTACAACGCTCCACTGGCAATCAGCCTGCTCCGTTGAAATACCTTGCCAGCCACCCGCCTCTAACCGAACGCATCGAACGCGTCAAATCCCGCGGCTCAGCCTTTCAAGGCACCGCCCGTCCCATCGGCGTCCCCATGACGGCCGCCTGCCCCTAACGGCCAGATCAGCACCTCAATCGCCCGCGCAAAGTGGAGCAAGGGCGGCGACTTTGGCAGTTCAATCCCCGCAGCTCGAGCCATCGTATTCACTTCGATCTCGCACTCGGCATCCATCAGCGGCCAGGGCTGATGATGAATCTCTCCCCGGTATAGCCCTCCCCGCTTGTCGGTTGTGTAGAGGCAATAGCGCTCAGTCAACCACTTCACCAGCTCTGACTTGCTGGCCTGCCCTCTGCCGCGATACCGGCCACGAAATTCTGCACTTGGTTCACCCTTATGCCACCGTCGCGACTGATACTCGATCCAACCCTGCCTTTCTTCACATCGCATCTCCGCATTCATGTATGGCAAGTGAAACAGCCCGCGCGCAACGGCCACGGCAACCGGATTATCCGCTTCAAGACTCCAAAAATACACACCCGGCTTGCCACCACCCCTTGGTTTCACATAGGTCCGGACGTTCAATTCCGCGAAACTCGATAGCCCCGGCAGTGCCGGAGTAAATCTTGGCCTCACCCCAGTCATTCGAAACGGCACCACGGCCACCCAGGCGTTGCCATCAAACGAATCCACATCGAGGCAGGATGGCACCAACCCGCGAATGGCCCCTAACTCGATTGGCCAGTGAGCAAACAACAAATCCCGCCACCACTGCGTCATCACCCACGGCCCCTCGGGCAGCGCCCAGGGGCGATGCTCCACCATGCTCAAAACTTCTTTCACGGCCACAATAGTAGGCTATCTCTTGTGAAGGGTTTAGAAATTGAAGTCAAAGTGGCGGTGCCCAACTTCCGCCAGTTTCGTCGCAAGCTGCGCGAGGCCGGATTCCGCGTCAAACACAGGCGCGTTTTTGAACGCAACACCATCTTCGAAACGGAGCCGCCCTCGCTGCGCCCGAGCGGCTGCCTTGTGCGAGTCCGTGAGGCCGGATCGCGATTCACGATTACATATAAAGGTCCAGCGACAGTGGGCAAGCACAAGTCGCGCGAAGAAGTCGAGTTTTCGGTCTCCGATGCCGAAGCCGCCTACACCTTTCTCGTGCGCCTCGGATATCATCCGCACTTTGTCTATGAAAAATATCGAACCGAGTATTCTGATGCGGCTTCTGAGGGCGTCATTACCCTTGATGAAACACCGCTTGGAATCTATGCAGAACTCGAAGGCTCAGAAAAATGGATCGATTCTTGTGCAAAAATTCTTGGAATTGCCGACAAAGAATACATAACAGCTAGCTACGGCGCTCTTTACCTCACCTGGTGCGAGCGCGAGGGCATAGACCCTGGACACATGAAGTTCAGGTAAATGCCTTAGTAAAAAAGTTTTGTCATAGTACGTCATGCAATCTTTACTTACTACCTCAAACTCTATTGGCCTTATTGGTTGCGGGTGTTATTCTACTTTTGAAGACAAATGAGTTTCAGTATCCTACTCATCGGGCTCTCGGTCGCTCTATTCGCGTATTGGTTTCGCTATAGCTGCCTCCTGATCCTTCGCACACAAACTCCGGAAGATTTTTCCGGGGCCGTGAGCCGTGAAAACGGTCTTAGCTTTGACCTGGTCAAAAGACAGATCGAAGCTACCGGCGATGCCAACCTCGCCGAACTGTACGCCTCGCTTGAGCGCGAATACGCTGTGGTGAACTCACTCCTTGACCAGATCTCCCCCTCAAGCCAGTCTGAAAACCTGCTTGAAATTAAGTTGCTTCGCGCAAATTTCCGCGTGACTCAACTCTGGTTCCGCCTGAGCCATACGTTCGGTCTCCGCTCCTCCATCTCGGCTCTCTCCGAAATGGCTGACACTATCGGACACTTCGCCAACACATGCGGGCAACAGACCTGCAGTGGCGCAGCCGTCTAACTAATTACTTCTCGTCTTCAAAGTAAAAATATCGATTGCGCCAGCGTCAACCCTCCAGACGCTGGCATAATCTCCTCTAGCGCAGATAAGCCAGCGATCGTAAGAACTCCACCATCTTTGCCGTCGTCTTCTCGTAGTATTCCCCACGACCATAATTGAAAAAGCCGTGAGACTGCCCTTCGTATCCTACGAGGGTGCACTCACCCCCCAGCTTCAGCGCCTTTTGTTGAAACGCCTCCACCGTGCGATAGGGCACAGTGGTATCGGCTTTTCCGTGCAGGATCAGTGTCGGCGGGGCGTTCTTGGAGAGGTGATGATAAGGAGACACCGCCTTCAGATCTCCTCCAGCCCTCTCGGCCAGTTGCGGACTCAAGCCTGTGTCCACTCCGTCTCCAGGTGCCATCACGAGCACTGGATTGAATAGTACCAGAGCGCTCGGCTTCGAACTTTCTTTCAGATGATCGCCATCCTCGAAGCCAGACAACAGTGCCGTTGCTGCCGCAAGATGCCCACCCGCCGAGCCGCCGCCTGCGGCGATGCGGCGTGGGTCGATGCCGAGGCGTGCAGCATTAGCGCGCGCCCACCGCATTGCCGCCTTTGCATCGGCAACACAAGCTGGCACGGTTACATTGTGGCGTGACTTTACCCGGTAATCCGCTAGCAACACAACCATTCCCTGACTTACCAGCAGCTCCGCATGTTCCTGAAACTGTCCTGGGGTGCCACTAGTCCAGCCGCCGCCAAAGAAGAACACAATCGCAGGCCTGGGCTTGCCATCGCCAGCTCCGAGAATCCAGAGATTCAGCTCAACGCCGTCCACCTTTCGGTAGACTTCCTTTTGAAATCCAGGCAGGCTCGGAGGGTAGTTCGAGGTCTGAGCCATCAAGGGCAAAGATCCAAGCAGCAGCCGGCGTCTGATCTTTCCCACAATTGCATTTCGCATACGTCAAGGATAAGCGCTTCAGAAGATGTACTTCAAAGCGAACTGAATCCGTCGCGGGCCCTGCGTCGAAATGATCGCGCCCCCATTTGGCGCGTTCACGTTGTTGTTGGGAAGTTGGAAGTTGGCGCGATTTACAACGTTGAAGCTCTCGATTCGCAGCTGCACCGTATCGCGTTCTCGCCGCGGCACTCGGAAGCGCTTTAGCAAACTCACATTCCAGGCCTGGAAGCCCGGACCATCGAGAATGTTTCTCCCTGAATTGCCTATGCGAAAGCCACCAACCGGAACGACCGGGAATGCGCTCAGATCAAACCACATGTCGGGATCTCGCCCATCCAGCCGGCCCTTGGCAATCCGGTCTGGACGATTCGCTTCCCCTTGATCGAGCTGCACATTGGAAGTTCGCGGCGTGAAGGGTTGACCCGTATAAGCCCTCGCCGTGCCCGCGATTTGCCATCCATCGCGAATGAAGTTCTTCCCCTTCCACGGCAACTCATAGCTGAAGCTGGCAAGGATGGAGTGCCCATTGTCCCAATCGCTGCGGCCACGTTCGAGGCGGAGATTTCGCAAGTCCTGCACGCCCGGATAGCCGCCCGCGGAGTTACCCGAGATCTGGCTGGCGTCATCGAGGCTCTTCGAGAAAATGTAGCTCGCGCGATAAAAGAAGCCCCGTGCCAAGCGTCGTCGGAAGGTAAGCGTCGCGGCGTGATATGTCGAATCTGCGTTGAATGAATAGTAGTTGATCGTGTTAAATCCTGCGATCGGACGAGGAAACGGCGCGACAGGGCGCAGTGCCAAATCGCGCGTCGGCTGGTTGATATCGTAGCGGCGTCCCAAGTGGGTTCCCTTCGAACCCATGTAAGAGATATCGATGGCGGAATCCTTGAGGATCTCCCTCTCGTAAGTTAGATTCCACGACTGCAAATAACCGGTATTGGCGTTCACCTCATAGCCTGCTGCGTTCAGTGCCCCCTCAATCGTAGTTCGATTGGAAGGAAACGGATTCTGCAGCGTTACAGCATTCGGGCTCGTCACCTGGCGGTTGTAGGTTTCCGTTTGGCTGAAGGGAAACGTTGAGCTCAGGTCGGAGCGAATCGGATTCGCTAAATTGATTCCGAAGAAAATTCCGTAGCTCGCGCGCACGACCTGATTCAGACGATTGCCCGGCCGCCAGGCAAAGCCAAATCGTGGTGCGAAATTGTTCTTATCCACATTCACCAAGGTGCGCGGCAAGCCTGCCTCGCTAGCGAAGACCACGCGGTTGACCAACCCCGTTTGCGCCAGGCGTTGTTCAAGGAGCGGAGAACTCTCCCGGCTCGCAATCACCACCTTGCCCAATTCCGGAACGAAGTTGCCCAATCTACCAAACCTCTCGCTCATCGGCGCGATCCACTCATAGCGGAGCCCCAGATTGAACACCAGGTTCGGCCTGATCTTCCAATCGTCCTGCACGAAGAGACCTACATTGGGCTGGAACAGAAAACTGGGCGATGCATCGATGCGGCGTGTGGAATTGTTCAAGAGCCCCATCTGAAAATCGCCATAGGGGTCGTTAGTCCAGCGGCCCAGAAAATTGTAAGTTCCTCGCAGGTTCGAGGTGACAGTCTGGCCAAAATGCGTCAGGATGTACGTGCCCCCGGCCTTGACCACGTGGTTGTTCTTGACCCACGTCACGGTTCCGCCTGCTTCATATGTGGAAACCGCGAATCGAAGCGGCTGATCTGTGTTGTCGCCAATCGCTGCCAGATCCCGCACCGTGAATCCCGGAAACCCGAAGAGATCCGGATCCCCAATTGGGGCCAGCCCCAGTTCCGCCGCCATGTCGCGGTCGCGAAAACTGCCCACGTCCAATTGCTTCAGCCGGTTGAAGCCCACCCGCAACTCTGCGATCAGCGTCGGTTGAAACATGCGCGTCCAATTCACGCCCGCCAGCATTTGATAGTTATCGGTGAAGTTCCCGAAGGTACCAAGATCGCTACCCGAGAACGGATTCGATAGTCGGTTTGACTTCACGGCAACCCGAACGGCGGCTTGATCCTTCTCGCTGAAGCGGTGATCAATCTTGCCCAGGAAGACGTCCCACTGGTCCCTGTCACGGCCCGTGGTCCGGTAGTTGTTCACGCCTCCCTTATTTGGCAACGGATAGAAGGCTTGCACCCGGAGCGCAATCGGATCCTTTCGATCCGCTGGAATCACATTCCCCGGGAAGAAGCCATTCGACATAGGGTCGCGCAGTTGCACAGGGACGCCATTGAGGTCTGTACTGCGAGAGAAATCTCCTTGCCTCTCCCGCACTGTCGGCACGCGGCTCAAACGCGTCGTTCCAATCACTTGTCGGTAAGACTCCCAGCTCGCGAGAAAGAAGGTCTTGTTCTTGCGCAGCGGACCATTGATCACAGAGCCGAACTGATTGCGCCGTAACGGAAGCCGCGTCGCGTCGAAGAAATCGCGCGCATCAAACGCGTTGTTGCGCAAGTAGTGAAACACCGCCCCGTGGAAGCGATTCCCTCCCGACTTCAGCACCATGCTCATCACGCCCCCCGCCATGCGCCCATGCTCGGCAGAGTATCCATTCGTCTGCATCTTGAATTCCTGCATGGCATCGATGGGTGGCGATATCTGAATGCCGCCCGCGCGAATATTCTGGTCACTGAAGCCATCGAGCACGAAGTTCGTATTGTCGCTGCGCGCACCGTTGATCGCGAAACCGCTCCCGGATCCTCCCTGCGCCGTCCGATTCACGCCCGGCACCAAGCGCGCCAGGTCGCCGTGATCGCGTCCATCGAGGGGCATCTCGGAAATCTCTCCCGAACTCAAGACCTCGCCACGTGACGATTGCTCGGTTTGAATCAGCGGAGCCTCGGCCTGCACCTCTACGCTTTCACTCACGCTGCCCGGAACCAGCCGGATCTGCACCCGCAACTGCTGATCCACATTGAGCACAATATTTGCCTCAATATGCTTTCGGAAGCCTGCAGACTCAGCCACCAGTTCGTAACGCGCCGGCGGCAGCGCTACCAGGTTGAAATCTCCCTCTTCCCCCGACTTGCCTTCTCGAATCTCACCGCTATCCAGATTGCGCAAGCGTAGCTTTGCTTCTGAGATCACCGCTCCGCTTGCATCTGTTACAGTCCCCAGAATGCTCCCTGTCGGTGCTTGCGCTAGACCGATACCACCGAGTAGACACAATACGAGTGCGCATGTTCCCCGTTTGAACATGAGGACAATTGTATTGGATTCCTGTGGCAGAACCAATGGCCTTAAAACTGGGCGTGACGATTTCTGCACACCTGCGTTCTATTTCATAATCGCCATGCGTCTTCAACTCGCCGCCGCAATCACTCTCCATCAGGCCTCCCAGACCTGCGACCCCGCCCAATTCAAGCAGCTTCTGGCGAAGCAACCTGCCTTAAACGAGCCTGACGAAAAGGGCCTCACGCCTCTCCACATGGCTGTCGATTCGCGCAAGCCCGCTTGCGTCGCTCTCCTGCTGGAAGCTGGCGCCGGCATGAGCAAGCGCGACCGCAAAGGCCGCACGGCCTTCCACGCTTTCGTCAACATCCCAAACCCGCAAGAGCGAGCCGCTATGGCCAAGATTTTCTTTGCGCCCACATCGCAGCGAAACTCAGGACCCTCACCCTGGACTCTTGAACATTCCATCCCTCGCGGCGAAAAAAGTATCACCCTGATGCTTCTCCAAATGGGCACCGACCCTAACCGCCCAGGCAGCAATGGCTCCACTCCACTTGCCGACGCCGCATTCAAAGGCGATGTGGAGATTGTCCGCGTGCTGCTCGACCAAGGCGCGCGGCCAGGGACAGTGACGAAGACTGGAACACAAGCCATCCATGAAGCCGCCCTCGCCGACAGCGCGGCTGTGATCGCAGAACTCACCAAAGAAGGTGCCGACCCAAACGCCCTCACCCGCGACGATCAACAAACACCGCTCCACTTGGCCGCTGCGATGGGGAAGCTCAAATCTCTCGAAGCCCTCATCGGCCTCAAGGCCAATCCCAAACTGAAAGACAAGAACGGAATGACGCCTCTTGAAGTCGCCCGCCGCGCCGGACTTAGCGAAGCCGTCGCCCTGCTTGAAAGCTACTCCGCCACCGCTCCGCGGTAAGCCATCTTCAGCATCACGGGAGCAATCATTGTGGTCGCAATCGACATGAACACGACAACTGCAAAGACGTCATTCGGGATCACGCCCATCCCTGCCCCGATCTGCGCCACCACCATGCCCACCTCGCCTCTCGGCACCATCCCTGTTCCCACGCGCAGCGCGCCGCGATAGCCCAACCGCCACGCCCCGATCCCACAACCGATCAACTTCGAGAGGATGGCCGCTGCCAGGATCAGCCCGCACATCGTCAACGTACCTGGATCGCGAAACACCGTGAGGTCCATCCTCATTCCGATTCCCACCAGGAAGAAGGGCACCAGCAATTCCGTTACACCCGCCGTCTCGCTCTTCGTCTCATGACTCACGCTCGAAGCCAGCGCCATACCTGCCAAAAAAGCTCCGATGATTGCCGCCACCCCCGCGCGGCTCGCCAAAATCGACAATCCGAACAAGAGCAGCATCGAAAGGATGAATTGGCTCTTCGCTGTCTTGGTCGCGCTATCGAAGCGCGGCACAATTTTCTCGAAAGCTCGTGTACCGAATATCGCGACGACCAGCGTGAACCCGATTGCCAGCACCGCCGTCAGCCCCAAATCCAGATAATTCAATGGCCCTTTGGCTGTGCTGGACACCACGGCCAACACGAGCAACCCCAGCACATCGTCAATAATCGCCGCCGCCAGAATCAACTTGCTCGACCGGACACTCAGCAAACCCATATCCGCCAGCACCTTCGCAGTGATCCCGACGCTGGTCGCCACCATGGCCGCACCGACAAACGCCGCCTCTACCCCTGGGTGTCCCAGCATCAGCATAATCTGCCGACCCATGATGAAGGGAACAATCACCCCGGAAACCGCAATCAAGACGGCATCCCATCCTACTTGTGTCAGCTTGAAATCCTTCAATCCCATCCCCACCTGAAAAAGCAGGAACATTACTCCCAATTCGCTGAAAACATTCAACAGTTCGTTTGGCGCAACCCAGCCCAAAACGCTGGGCCCAATTAGTACTCCAGCTAGTAATTCGCCCACCACGCCAGGCTGCCCCAGGATCTCAGCCACTTCGGCAAGCAGCTTTGCAGCCCCAAATACGAGCAAAATGTTCAGCAGGAGCCCAACACTGTCGGCGCCGCTGCTGAGTAAGAATGCCATCTTTCTTAGGCTAGCGGAATCTAATGGATCGAGTGGCAATTTTACAAATCGATCAAGTAACCAAGCAATACCAGGCACAGGGTCAACAGGTGAGGGCGCTGGATGGGGTGTCCCTAACTCTCGATCCGGGCCAGTTTGTAGCTTTGGTGGGCCGTAGCGGCTGCGGCAAATCCACACTGCTGAACCTTGCCGGTGCGATGGATTTCCCCACCTCGGGAGAGGTTCGGATCGACACCCAGATCACTTCAAACCTCGACGATGCCCAACTGACCGCGCTCCGCCGTAACAAGGTCGGTTTCATCTTTCAGAACTTCCAGTTGCTTCCCACGCTTTCTGTTGTAGAAAACGTCGAACTTCCTCTTCTGCTGGCGGGCTCACCCGACGCCCGCAAGAGCGCCACGGAGTCTCTGGCCTGGGTTGAGCTTTCCGGCTACGAACACCGGATGCCTCACCAGCTCTCCGGCGGCCAGATGCAGCGTGTCGCCATTGCCCGCGCCCTCGTTCACAGGCCGAGGCTCCTGCTGGCTGATGAGCCGATTGGCAATCTGGATACCACCACGGGCAACCTCATCCTTGATCTACTTCGCCGCGCCACCAGCGACTTCGGCACCGCCATCCTCATGGCGACCCATTCTCAGGATTCCACTCGCGTCACCGATCAAACCATCGTCATGCGCGACGGCCGCATTCAATGACGTGGCTTTTCTTCCGCCTCATCCTCCGTCCTCTTTGGGCTGACAAGGCACGCACGACAACTACTCTGCTCTCCATCGCTCTCGGCGTTGCCGTGATCTTTGCCATGGACCTCGCCGGAGAAGCCGCCGCCGGCAGTTTTAAGTCCTCCATGGAGACCGTTTCGGGTCAAGACGATATTGAAATCCTCGCCACTGGTGGACTGCCCGTAGATCTCCTCGCTCAACTTTCCCAGCTCCCCTATCCCCTCAAGTTCTCACCCCGCATCGAAGACTATGCGCTGCTTGCTAACAAGCGCACCGTTCCACTGATCGGTGTCGACATCTTTGCCAACGCCCTTGAACTCGAATCCTCTGGCGAGCCGACCCAGCCCGTTAAACCCACAGAGCGCGGCGTGTTCACGACGGCCTCTGTTGGCCGTAAAGGCGAGACCATCTGGCTTCAGATCAACGACCAACCCCTCTCTTACAAGATCCTTGGCATTATCGACTCCGGTCAGGTTTCTGGCGACCTCGTGCTGATGGATGTTGAAGACGCCGAAGCCGTCACCAACCGCCGCAATCGTGTCGACCGGATCCTGGTGAGCCTTCCTGCCGCTGAAAAGGTAAATGTCGATACTTGGGTCGACACTCTCGCCAAACACGTGCCTGCTGGTGCCAGCGTCCGTCCCATCGGTGCGCGTAAAGAAGAGAACCGCAAGATGCTGGCCGCGTTTCGCTGGAATCTGCGCGTGCTTTCCTACATTGCCCTCATGGTCGGTGCGTTCCTTATCTACAACACCATCAGCGTTTCTGTGGTCCGCCGCCGCGCAGAGATCGGCATCGTTCGCGCGGTTGGCGCAACCAGGCAATTGATGACATTCGCCTTTCTTGCCGAGGCGCTCTTCTTTGGTGTTGCCGGTGGTGGGCTTGGCCTCGTCATCGGTCGCATCCTCGCTGAAGGCGCTGTGAAGCTGGTAGGGCTCACCGTCCAGGCACTTTATGTTTCCTCCACTGCAGCCCCGGTTGAATTCGATCTCGCAGCAGCCGCCCTCAGCCTTGGCTCTGGCATTGCCGTCAGCCTGCTGGCCGCTCTCGCCCCTGCGCTTGAAGCGGGCCAGATTCCACCCACTGAGGCAATGGCCCGTGGCCGCATCGATACCCAACTCCAACAAGCCACTCCGCGCCATCTGGTTTACGCGGGAGTGTTGCTCGCCATCGGTGCGGCTCTTTGCCAATTGCCTCCCATCGTGGGCAAGCCCTTTGGCGGCTACCTCGCCACGCTAGCCCTCATTGCCGCCGCCAGTCTGAGCTCGGCCAGCCTGATTCAGTTTGGTGCCCGCCATATCGCCAGTTGGGGCGGTGTGCAATCGCTGCTCGCAGGCCGTAGTCTCGCCGGTGCCTTGCGTCGATCGAGCGTCCTCGTCGCGGCTCTCGCTACGGCCATCGCGATGATGACGAGTGTCGGCATCATGGTGGGTAGCTTCCGCGAAACGATGCTCACCTGGATTGATCGGCAGATCCGCGCGGACTTCTACCTTCGCCCTGCCGGCGATGCCGCCATGGACCGGCACCCCACCATCGCCGAAGAAGTCGCCACCAAGATTGAAGCCTTGCCCGGTGTCGTCGCCGTCGACCGTTTCCGCGCTTACTCCATCCGCTATAACGGCCTGCCTGTGACACTTGCTGCTGGGGACGTCCGCGCCCAGATGCGCTATGGCCGCACGTCACTGAAGTCTGGCGATATGCAGGACGCCATTAAGAGTATGCTCGCCGGGGAGGCTGTCATCATCAGCGAACCCTTCTCTGAAAAGCACCGCGTCAAGGTTGGTGATCCCATCACCATTCCCCTCGGCACCGGCAAGCCAACGTTCCGTATTGCGGGTATCTTCCTCGACTACTCCAGCGAAAACGGCTACATCATTCTCGATCACTCCATCATCAAGCGTTACCTCCCGGCAGACGAGCCATCGAACCTCGCCATCTACACGAAACCAGATGTCGACCGCGCTGCCCTTCGCACTCAAATTGAACGGTCT
This sequence comes from Acidobacteriota bacterium, assembly GCA_016870995.1. Taxonomy (GTDB): domain Bacteria; phylum Acidobacteriota; class Terriglobia; order Bryobacterales; family Bryobacteraceae; genus Bryobacter. Next base: position 19,181 of record VFZU01000058.1, on the reverse strand, counting down.
TATGCGCCGCGCCGCATCGTCGTCTTCGAGAACAACTCGCTGCGGAACGAAGCGATCCGCATCTTCGATCAAACCTTTGCCGTCACTTATGCGCTTGAGGCTGTAGCCATCTTCGTCGCTGTGATGGGCGTCGCCGGGGCGATGCTCGCACTGATCATTGATCGTCGTCGTGAGATCGGCCTGATTCGTTTTCTTGGTGCTGCGAAGCAACAGGTCCGCGGCATCATCCTTTTTGAAGCTGCATTCATTGGCCTGTTTTCACAGATCCTGGGGGTCTTGAGCGGCAGCTTGTTGAGCCTGGTCTTGATCTTCGTGATCAACAAGCAGAGCTTCGGGTGGACGATTGAATTCCACGCTCCCGTTCTCGCGTTGCTCTCCGCCCTTGCCTTCGTATTCGTCGCCACGGTCATCGCTGGCCTCTACCCCGCGAAGATCGCCACCACACTCAACCCCATCGAGGTCTTGCACGAAGAATGACACGCCGCCAGTTCCTCTCCGCCGCTACGTTTATCAAGGCCCTCCCCGGCTACAAATACGAGTTCCCGCGCGATCACTTTTCTCATCCCGAGTTTCAAACCGAGTGGTGGTATTACACCGGCAACCTCGCCACCCAATCTGGCCGCCGCTTCGGCTACGAGCTCACATTCTTCCGCGCGGCTCTGCAGCCTTCGATTGAGCAGAAGTCCATCTGGTCTACCCGCGATGCCTACATGGCCCACCTGGCTCTTACTGACGTTGAGGGGAAGCAGTTCTTCCATGCTGAGCGCCTGAATCGCCCCGGCCCCGGCCTTGCTGGTGTCGACCTGAAGTCGGAACGAATCTGGAATGGCAATTGGTCCTGCCACCTTACGCCAAACAAACACACTCTTCTTGCCACCGACCAGAACTTCAACATCAATCTGGCTCTCATTCCAGCGAAGCCCCACGTCATCCACGGCCCCAATGGTGTGAGTCAAAAAGGCCCCAACCCCGGCCAGGCGAGCCACTACATTTCTTTCCCCCGTCTTACGACCCAGGGTCAAATCCAGCTCAGCGGCATCACGCATCAGGTGCAAGGCAACACCTGGATGGACCACGAGTATTTCTCAAGTGAGCTCGACCAAAACCTTGCTGGCTGGGACTGGTTCTCGATCCAGCTCGACAACTCAACTGAGCTGATGCTCTACCGCCTCCGCCAGAAGGACGGCAAATCGAGCCCCTTCTCGGCAGGCACCTTCATCAACGAAAAAGGCCAAACCACGCACCTCGCGTTGAGCGACATTCAGTTCACCCCACAACGGCTCTGGAAGCGCTACCCCGTCGAATGGCTGATCCGCATTCCGAGTATCGGCATCGAACTCAGCGCGAAGCCTCTCCTCGACAATCAGGAACTCTTGAGCAAGAGCAAGCTCACTCCCAGCTACTGGGAAGGTGCAATGCAGTTCACCGGCTCTCAGTCTGGCCGCGGCTACCTTGAGATGACCGGCTACGACGACCGCGTCCGCTTTATGCCCCGCTAGTATCTTCTGATCCTTTTGGTACGGCATTTCTCGCGTTTTGTGGCAGCATGAGAATTTTTGCCAGCTTCCTCTTCCTTGCCTGCACCTGACCTGCTCCCAAATTTTGTACCAGCGATTAGTGTTAAGTTGATATTCCGTCCGTTTCCCTACGTGGCTGCGGGGCAAGCTTGCCCTTAGGCAGATCTGATAGTGGCTGCCAGGATTGCGGCGAACTCCTTCAAGGAATTCTGCCGCGACGGAAACAGGCAAGTCCCAAACTGCGTAAACCCACAAGGCGGATCATATGCCTTGCAAAAGCCAAACGTCGCTCTATCACCTATTTTCAACTCGCCATACAGAAAGCAGCCAGCCAGATAATTTGCTTCCCCTCGGCCGGTGCGCGAAGATCAGCCATAACTTCCCCTCTCTGGCATTCAGCACCTTCGCTTGTGTGTCCGGCCACTCAAGGCAAATTTGATCTCCACGGGGTGCTCATGCTGGCTAATCAAAGTCGGCCGGCGCAGCTTCTTCGCCGTGGCATGTGGCAAACAACTTAAGCATTAGCAGAAAAAAGAAGATTATTTTTCCATTCTTTTCAATACCTTTTCGACTTTCCCGCCAAACCCCAACACCCCTCCCCCATATCCTGTTTCCGGATGCAGTTGCATCCCCAATCATCTCAAAACAGGAGCTCAACGCACATGACCACAAAAGAACAGATTCTCGCCAATCGGCAGAATGCACTCAAGTCTACCGGGCCTCGCACCGACGCCGGCAAGCAGCAATCGGCAAAAAATTCCCTCCGCCACGGCCTCAACGCCTCTGCCGGAACCCTCTTCACCTCAAACCCCGCCGAACAAGCCCAATACAAAGCCCTCCGCGAACAATTATTCCAGCAAATCGTCCCAAATGGCCCCGCTGAAGAACTGATTTTCGAACAATATGCCTACTCCACGTTCCAGGCCCTAAGAGCCCAACGGCTCGAAGTAGATGCCCAGGATCGCTGGCTCTTGAGCCCCGAGAACCAGATCCTTTTCCTCCAAATGGAACGCATCGTCAAACTCGGTGCCCTCTACGAGCGCCGCGCCGCCAAAGCCTTCAAGCAACTCTCCCAACTCCAGCTCGATCGCTTCGCCGCCGTCGAAATGCACGCCGAGCTCAAAGATGTCGAGCTCGATGAAAACATCTCCCCCGCTCTGCCCTGCGCCAAACTCCGCAAACACGAACTTGTCCAGGAAGACGCTCTCTTCCTCGGCCTAACCGTCCACCATGACCTCAAATTGCAGAATGAAATAACGAACCCAACCCACCCAGCTCCCGAGCTTTACGCGGCATGACCCACTTCACCGGTTTATGGCTCCACGTGATAAGTCAGCTCGCCAGCCTCAACAGCGACCTTCAGAGAATTTTGCCTTGGTGGCAACGGGCAAGTCGCGAAAGGTGTAAAGGCACAAGGCGGGTTATAGGCCTTGTTGAAATCAAACGACACGCTGTTGTCCTTGTTCAGCTCGCCATACAGATAGCGGCAGGCTGCATAGGTGGCCTTCCCGCTCGATCGGTCCCGGAAGATCAGCCAAAGCTGCGTCTCCCCGGACTTCAATACTTGCGCTTTGTGCGTCTGGCCGTTCAGGGCAAATTCGATTTCACCGGGGCTCTCATGTTCCTCCACCACACCATCAATCACAGTCGGCACGCGCAGCTTCTTCGCCACTGGATACGGCAGAAACTTCCCTTTCACGTTGTACTCCGCCTTCACGGGAAACCAGCTGCGGTGTGTAAACTCCTTGCGGTACTTGCTGGTCTTGTCCCGCAAGCGAATTCCAATCCTGCCGCCACGGTCGATCACAGTCATCGTCAGGTCGCCCACAGTAATCAGGTCCGGCTTTTTGTCCGCTCCGTCGTCCTGAATCGGCCCCTCGGTAAACGGCTTGCCGTTCACCGTCACACCGCTACCCTTTGCCTGAAACACAACCTTCTTGCCGTCGAAACGAAACGAACCCAATTGCGCCGGAGCCTTGCCTTCCGGCAAAACGAACCCACTTTTCGGGTCGCTGCCAACCGTCGTTTCGCCAGGCTTTAGCCAGTGCAGCCCAGCCACGGTCAACCAACCCGTGTCCGACTTCAGTGAAGTCTCGAGCTTTGTGCGGTATTCCTGAACCGATTTTTCGTAAGCCGGGTCCAACCCAGCACCTGCCGCCAAGCTTGCCACCATAATCACCAGATATTTGATCGACATTGGAATGATCTTACTCTCTCACTGTTACGATGTAGAATCAAGCCCATGCGATTCGCCATTTTGGGGATCACCTCGCTCGCCCTCGCTCAAGACTTCTCTGGAATTCAGGTTGAGCGTGCCTCCGCTGGCCACCGTTTCACGGAAGCTCCCCTCTGGTCTAAGGCCACTACGGCACTTCTGTTCTCTGACGTACCGGCCAATAACATCCTCGCGTTCGTTCCCGGCCAGGGCGTTGGCAAGTACCGCGAGAAAATGGAAGGCCCGACGGCTTTGGCTTATGATCCCGACGGCAAGCTACTGGTTGCCCAATCCCGCGCCCGCCGTATCATCCGCCTCTACCCCGGCGACACCGAGCAGTTCGACATCCTGGTGGAACGCTTTGAAGGCAAGCGTCTGAATGGCCCGAACGATTTGACTGTGCGCAAAGACGGCAATCTGTACTTTACTGACCCGGCCTTCGGCAAGCAATCTGATACGCGCGAGCTCGACTTCTACGGCGTTTATCATCTAACTCCCAAGGGCGAGCTCACTGCCATCGCTAAACCCAAGGGCCGCCCTAACGGCATCACACTTTCTCCTAACGGCCGCATCCTCTATGTCGCCAATTCGGACGAGCGCCGCGTTTACGCCTACGATCTCGACGGCCGTGGCCGCGCTTCGGGCGAACGCGTATTCGTCGACCAAATTGAAGGCCCTCCCGACGGCCTGCGGACGGACGAAAAAGGCAACCTCTACATCGCAGCAGGTGGCATCCAGATCGTCTCTCCTCAAGGAAAAACTCTCTACACGATCCCCATGGGCGACAAGCCCAGCAACATTGCCTTTGGCGATGAAGACCGCATGACGCTTTACATTACAGCCAAGACGGGCGTTTATCGTGCGAGGATGAAGGTAAAGGGAGCCACTACCGACTAGCAGTGCAACACGATGTACGGCGCTATCCAAACAAACCCATTCTGGGGGTCGGAGCACTGATCTATGATGGCGACCGCGTCCTTTTGGTTCAACGTGGCAAGGAACCGCTCCAAGGCTATTGGAGCCTGCCCGGCGGGGCCGTCGAACCGGGCGAAGGGGTCGAACAAGCCCTCCTCCGCGAAGTCCTCGAAGAAACCAATCTGATCGTCGAGATCGTCCGCTTCGGCGAGATCTTTGAGCGCATCATGCCCGACGCGGAAGGCAAGATCGAATACCACTATGTGTTGCTCGATTACGTCTGCTCTGTCATCAGTGGCGAGCCCCACCCGGGCAGCGACTCGGCTGACGTCCGCTGGTTTAGCCCTGAAGAATTGAAAGGAGTGCCCATCACCTCGGGCACGCTGGAAGTGATTGAACGATGCCGAACTGGAGCCAGGATCTCTTAGAGTACGAAGCGCTGCGCGCCCTGCTGGGCCGCTACGTTTCTAGCGCCGCCGGCCATCGTCAACTCGAGGCGATGCAGCCTTCCACCAACCGCGATGAGCTGGTTGCCAGCCTTGCCGAAACGAGCGAAGCGCTCACATTTCTTACCGAAGGCGACGCCGAAGATTCCGGCCTGCCTCGCCTCCGCTTCACCGACCTCGCTGATGTCCAAGAAGCCGTTGCCCGCGTGCGCATTGACGGCGCTGTTCTGGATGGCCTTGAGATCCTCGCTATTCGCGCATGGCTCACCCGTGCCACCGAGTTCCGCCAGGGCTTGAGCGAAGCGCCTCATCGCTTTCCTCTTCTTTGGGACAAAGCCGAGAGGATTGGCGACTTCCGCACACTGCTGCGATTGCTCGATGGCAAGATCCGTCCTGATGGTGGCCTTGAAGATGATGCCAGTGTCGCGCTGAAGCGCCTTCGGCAGGAGCTGGGCCGACAGAAGGAATCGATCCAGAACTCGCTCGAGCGCTTCATGCGCTCGCACCGCGACGACGGGGTCATGCAGGATGACTACGTCACCATGCGTGGCGACCGCTTCGTCGTGCCCGTTGCCACGAACTTCAAGGGTCGCGTTCAGGGCGTGGTTCATGGCACCAGTGGCTCCGGCCAGACCAGTTTCGTCGAGCCCCTCGAAACGATTCAGCTGAACAACGAACTGGTTCGTCTGATCGAAGAAGAACTGCGCGAGTGCCACCGGATCCTTCGCGAGCTTACGGCCAAGATGCGGGAACAGCATGAAGAGATTGCAGTCGCCATCGATGTTCTTGGCGCGCTCGAGTTCGTCTTCGCCAAGGCGCGCTTCGGCACGGAGTTCCGCTGCACGATCCCGAGCTTTTCTTCAGAGAACCAGCGCACGTTGCACCTGAAACAAGCGCGCCACCCATTGCTCACCGACGTACTGCGGCGTCAGCGAAAATCTGCGGTACCGCTGGACCTCGACTTGGACGAAGCCAAGCGCACGCTGTTAATCTCTGGCCCCAACACCGGCGGCAAGACGGTGGCAATGAAGACTGTTGCTCTGCTGTCGCTGATGGCTCAGAGCGCCTTACCTGTGCCTGCGGCGGAAGCTACGCTCCCCATCTTTGATCAGATCCTTGCCGATATTGGCGACAGCCAGTCGATCGAGACGAGCCTGTCGAGCTTCAGTTCGCATATGCGCCACGTTGCTGATCTTCTCGATCAGGCCAGCCCAGATTCATTGGTGATCCTCGATGAAATCGGCCGCTCCACCGACCCCGAAGAAGGTGGTGCCCTTGGCGTCGCCATCGTCGATCGCTTTCACCGGGATGGCTGCTTCACTCTCGCCTCTACTCACTTGATCGCCCTCAAGATCTACGGTGTGAATCACGAGGGTGTCTTGAGCGCCTCGATGGGCTTTGATGATGCCACGCTGCTCCCGACCTTTGAGTTGCGCGTCGGCGCGCCGGGCAAGTCGGCGGGCCTCGATACTGCCGCACGTTTTGGCATTCTGCCCGAGGTCATCGAGCAGGCTCGTGCCTCTATGACCACGCGCGAACAAGACATCGCCCGCTTTCTCAACGAGCTCCATCAGAAGCTCGAATCTGCCACCGCCCTCGAAGCTGATTGGAAACAGCGTCAGGCCGCGGTAAACGCAAAGGAACGCGATCTCGAAGACCGCTTCAACAAACGCGACGCCCAACGCATCCGCGAGTTCGAGGCTAAGACCACCAAGCTCCTCAATGAATTTGAGCGCACCTCACGCGCCACCATCGAAGACATCAAGACCTCAAGCGAAGCTCGCAAGGCCGCCGACCAGGCGCAGCTCAAAGCTGCAAAGTTCAAGCGCGAATTTCAGGCTGAAGTCGCTTCGGCGGTGCGTCCCGAAGGCCAGCCGGCCGCACCGACCGGCCCCAAGCTCTTGGTCGGGATCAAGGTCCGCATCGAGAACGTCCGCGAACCGGCTCAAGTGCTGCGTCTGCTCGACAATGGGCGCGTGGAAGTGCAGGCCGGATTCCTCAAAATGCAGGTGGACCAATCCGAGATCCTCGAAGTTCTCACTGGCGCTGCCGCGAGCAAGAAACTCCCTTCAAACGTGCGCTTCGAACCCGGCCCGACCTGGGATGTCCCGACACGCGAAATCAATGTCATTGGCCAGAATTCCGAAGAGGCTCTCGACAATGTCGACCGCTTTCTCGACAAGGCCTCGCTTGGCTCCATTGCTCGCGTCCGTATCATCCACGGACACGGCTACGGGGTACTAAAAAAGGCCATACAGCAGATGCTGGCAAAGCATCCCCATGTGGCCCGGTACTACGGTGCAAGTCCAGCGGAAGGTGGCACAGGCGCCACCATCGCCGAACTGCGTTCTTAACCTGTGTAGGCGATGCAGTCGATTTCGACCTTCATCACCGGATTGGCGAACTTACAGCCAATTGTCGTCCTTGCCGGACGATCCTTACCAAAGAACTCGACATAAACCTCGTTCATCTTGGCGAAGTCACGCTCGTCGAGGAGATACACGTTCACTTTCACCACCTGCTCCATCGACGCACCAGAGCCCTCGAGAATGCGCTTGATGTTGGTCAACGTCACGCGGGTCTCATGCTGGATATCGCCGTAGCTCATCTCGCCGGTCGCGGCATCTGTCGCAGCCTGACCGGAAACGAAAACGAACCCGCCAGCCTTGACGGCTGGCGAGTACGGGTTCTTCGGCGTTGGCACCCCAGGAGGGAACAAACGCTCGATCATTCGGGCTTCTTCCTCGTGGTACGCGGACGGCTCGACGAAGACTTCTTGGCGGCGGTGCCGGTGCTCTTGCGAGCTCGCGTCGTTGCCTTTTTCGCCTTCGCGGGAGGAGGATTCGGCTCGACGATGCTGGGCTGCCCTTCAACATAGGGCTGCACTTCATCGTATTCGCTGTAGAAGTCCTCTTCCTTTTTCACCTTCGGTGCCGGGGGCGGGAAGAACTCGCGGCCGAGGTAAACCACGATGCCACGTTCTTCTTCTTTCTTCACATTCACGACGCCCTTCTTTTCAGAGAACGTCAGGAACTCGTGAAAGCCGGGGAAGCCATAGCTGTGAACATCGAAGCCAGGGTGCTCGGTGGCGATCCACTGAGCGAGGTCGCCAGGTTCCACGCCGTCGCCCATCTCCATCTCGTAGCGGTGCGCTTCGAGCGCATCGCGCAACAATGGCAGAGCTTCTTCGGGTTCTGGCAGAGGCTTTGCGTTTGCTCCGCCCTTGCGCTCGATCGTGAGCTTGCCGCCCGAGCCATGCACTTCGATCAACTCAGCCTTCTTGAGGCGGTCGATGAAGTCGCTGAAGCTCGAAGCGCCAAAGCCACGTTCGTGGAAGGTCGGGTCGAGTTGCATCATCGTGCTCTTGAGCAAGCCCAGTTGAGCCTGCACGCCGCGGCGTTCGAGAGTTTGCAGCGAGCGCTCCACTAGCGGCAATGCCGCCTGGATCTCCTGCGTCACGCGCGGTTCGTTAGATACCGGCGGACGTTCGGCCTGCGGCGGACGCTCCTTGCGGTTGCGTTCTTCACGACGGCGGTCGCGGCGTTCCCAGCGGCTTTCACGGCCTCTTTCGGGAGGCGCGTCTGAAGCCACCGGTGCGCTGTAGCTGGATGCGCTGGCGCGGGAGAGCTTTTCGCCCGGCAGCAGATCGATGCGATCCGCGGGAGCGGCATCAACCATTTCAACTTCACGGCTCTGCTCGGTGCGTTCACCACGATCACCGCAGTCACCACGGTCACGGCCACGATCCCGGCGGTCACGTCCATCGCGGTCACGCTGGCGTTCCCAGCGGCTGCCGGAAGGCGCTTCCGCGCGGCTCAATGAATCGGCCAGTTCCTGCTTGAGCTTCTCCATTGCCGGGCCATTTTCGCCGCCGTCCATACGTGCGGCGCGGTCCAGCAGAAGGTTCTCATAGGCCACGAATTCGTGACAGTTGGACTGCAGGATGTTCGACGTGAAGGCCTTGCCGCCCACAACGTAAACTATCTTGCCGTATTCCTTCAATTTGTTTACCAGGGGGATGAAATCGCTATCGCCACTGATGATGGCAAACGCGGTGACATGGGTGTGGGTGAAAGCCATCTCAAGGGCGTCGAGCGCCAGATTGATGTCTCCCCCATTCTTGTCTCCGCGCGGGCTTGGCAGCCGCTGCACCATCTGTACGGCGTTTTCAGCCATCTGCCGGGCAGCACCTTCCTGCCGGCCCCAGTTTGCGTAGGCGAATTTCGCAACAATGTCGCCACGCTCTTTCAGTGCATCTAGACAAAGCGAGACGTCAAATTCACGCCGCAAAGTTGTCTTTAATCCAATTTCGATGTTGTCGTAATCGACGAACACCGCAATGTTTGTTTTGTCTTGTAGAGGCATTCGCTCCTCTTGATTTCAAATATCGTCAGGCAGGGATGCTTGCCGCGCCACGGATAAATTCCACTACCGATTCGAGTGAAGTTCCGGGCTGGAAAACCGCCGCCACTCCCAACTGCTTGAGCCGTTGAGCGTCATCTTTAGGGATGATTCCCCCAACAACCACCAGCACGTCTGACATTTCGCGCTCCTGCAAAAGACTGAGCACCCTGGGCACAATGGCCATATGTGCGCCGGACAAAATCGATAGGCCGATCACTTGGACGTCTTCGTCCAGAGCGGCGTTAACGATCATTTCCGGCGTCTGACGCAAACCGGTATAGATAACTTCCATGCCGGCGTCGCGAAGAGCTCTGGCGATTACCTTGGCCCCGCGGTCATGACCGTCGAGTCCCGGCTTCGCCACTAATACGCGTATGCGGTTCAAGGCCAGACGCCTCCAGTATAGTTCTTTTTAAACTGGTACAAGTGTACCGGCTTATCGTTGTCAGTTTATGCCTCTCGGCGGCGGAGTATCCCGCATGGCAACCCGTGGGCCCATGGGGAGGTGCCGCAAGAGTGATTCGTGTTGACTCACAGAAGCCCGAGACTCTGATGGCTGTCGCGATGCGCGGCACTGCCGTGTTTCGAAGCCGCGATGCCGCCGCACACTGGACGCTGCTGACGTCCTTCCCCGAGCTGCCTAACGCCCGTCTCGATTGCGGCTTCCTCATCCCCGGCAAGTGGTTTGTCGGAGCAGCACCCGGTGGGCTCTGGGTTTCGACCGACGAGGGAGATCACTGGCAGGTTGTGCCGGGCACCGCCAAGCTGTCGGTATACGCAATTAATGCCTGGCCCAAAGATTCGCGAGTGCTCGCTATAGGCACCAATCAGGGCGTTTGGATGTCGAACGATGCTGGCTCATCGTGGCGTCGCATCAGCCCTCCAACAATCGCCGACCTCGCCGCCATCGTGTCTGTCGCCTTTGATCCTGAAAAGGCGGGCACCATTTACGCTGGCACGCCTCATCTGCCGTGGAAGACAACCAACGCCGGCACCTCCTGGCAGAAGGCTCACGTCGGCATGTATGACGATTCCGACATCTTTTCGATCGCCGTTGACCCCACGCGCACCGGTCGCATCTTCGCTAGCGCCTGCAGTGGGATCTACTGCTCACTCAATGCGGGCGGCGCGTGGAGAAGAGTGCAGGGCATCCCTGGCAACAATCGCCGAACCTATGTCGTTGCCCAGTCTCCGCATAAGGCCGATTTGCTATTCGCCGGGACCAGCGCCGGCATGTGGACCTCACGCGATGGCGGCATGAACTGGAAGAAGCTTAACGAGTTTGTCGCTACCTCGATTTCATTCCACCCCAAAGACGCAGAGCTGTTCTTTATTTCTACCGAGCGTCATGGCCTTCAACGAACCAGCAATGGAGGCACCAGCTTTACAGCCGTGAACGAAGGCTTCGCCAGCCGCTCCATCGCTGCGGTTGCCGATGGCGAAACCGGATTGAAATCAATTTCTCAGTATGACGGCAGCTTTGTGAAGTCATCGCCAGAAGGTGCTTGGACCCGCATTGAACCCGAAGCGGTGAAAACCGAATCTGGCGATTGGTTTGAAACCGCTGTCGATCCCTCCGACAGGCAAGTTCTACTGCGCGCCTCGCGATCGGGCCTTGCGAAGTCTGTTGACAGTGGCAAGACCTGGCGGTTAGTTCAGCAGGAGTGGATTCAAAGTGTCGTCTTTCATCCGAAACAGAAAGGTCTATGTTTCGCTCTAAGACAGCAGCGGGTGTTCTGGTCGCCTGACTCGGGGGAGAACTGGTACTGGTTGCCCGCGCAAGAAGACAGTCATCTGCGGTTCGAAAAGCTTTACGTTGCTGCGGCCTGGCCGGGCTGGTTGGTTGCGGTGAGCCCCCATCGGGGCCTCTATCTGCAAAAGATCCCGCAATCCGTTAAAGTAAATTAGGCTAAATCTATCTACAACTTATGAAATACAAATCTCTCTTCCTTGCGGCTACCATGGCTTGCAGCCTCCTGGCCCAGACGACCCAGACGTCAGCTCAGAAGAAGAACAACTCCGGCGGCGGAGATCTCTTTGAAATCAACCTGTTTGGTGGCGGCGCATTCTTCCATCGCCAACAACAGAATCCGCACCAGGATCAATCGAACGGCGGCGTCGCCGGTTTCCGCGTCACTCAGAACTTCTGGAATTACATCAGTCTTGAACAGACCGGCATGGTGAATGGCATCGCCAACACGATTTACCGCATCCCGGCCACCGACAGCAACTACGCAATCGGCACGCGTCTTCGCCAGTTCCATTTCAATCCGGTGTTTCACTTTAAGCCGCGCGAGTCGCGTGTGCGTCCCTTTTTCACCACCGGCTTTGGTATGGACTATTTCGGCATCACAGATACAGCCCGCCGCCAAGTGGGTAACGGTGTAAACACTCCGTTCGGGCAGTTGACGAACCTCGAATCACAATTCCGCCTCGCCTTCAACTACGGCATGGGCGTGAAAGCGAAGTTGACCGATCGTATCGGTATCCGCTTTGATACGCGCGCCTTCATGACCGATCAGCCTGACCTTGGCGTGAAGGGTGCAGGTCTGCCGAACATGATCCTTGCCACCAAGACGACTCCGCTGCACTCGCTGCAGACCACGGGCGGCATCAACTTCTACCTCGGCCCGATCGACCAGGGCCCGATTGGCGAATTCCGCGTGAACTCGATCGAACCTTCAACCGCGACCATTTGGCGTGGTGAATCAGCCAGCTTCAACCTGGGCGTGAACAATACCTTCATGGGCGTCACCCCGAAGTACAAGTGGACGCTGAACGGTCAGCCCGTAAACGGAGATTCGCTGTTTGCCATCAGCAACCCGCCGGTGGGCACACACCAGCTCAAGGCCATTGTAGAAGCTGACACCACGAAGGTTACCGATCGCCGCACGAAGAACTATCTGAAGAAGTTCCCGATTCCCGCCACCGAGCGAACTGCCACGTTGACCGTGAAGCAGCCCGTCATCGAACTGGTTGGCGTAACGATGGAGCCCACCACGCTGAATTTCAATGGCTCTTCCCGCATCACCTCCGTGATTCGCTATGACGGCCCTGCCGCTGGCGAAGAGATCGAACTGGTGAACACCACAACGGGTGGTCGCCTTGCTCCTGCTGGTGGCAACGGTACGGTGTCAGACGGTGGCAAGACTGTTGTCACCAAGATGAAGCTGAAGCCTGGTAACAATTCGAGCGCCGTCATTCTCACCACTGAAGGCCTCAGCCTGCCTCCTGGCGGCCCGTCACAAACCGTTACGGTAACCGCGAAGGCTAAGGACCAAACGAAGTCCGCTTCCGCCACCGTAACCGCACCGCCCGCACCCGCCCCGGCTCCTGCTCCGGCGCCGCCCGCTCCGCAGCCGATGCAGCTCGATGACGTAGTGTTTGCCAAGGGAAGCGCCCGCACCAACAATTGCGGCAAGCGCATCCTCGATCAGGTGTTTGAACGCGCCGCTTCGATGGGCAACTATGACGTTCTGCTTGTCGGCCACTTCGACGCCGTCGAGAAGAACATCAAGGTCCGCGACGCAAAGGCCAAGAAGACCCGCAAGCTGGACGAAGAGCGCGTGCTGCAAGTTGCCGCTGTTCTCAGCGCCGGCACTGAGCCCTGCAAGCGCCTTGACCGCAGCCGCATCAAAGTGGCCATGGTCGGTGCCGAGCAGCTTTCGGCCTTCAAGACCTCGCTTTGCGAAGCGACGGTGAAAGAACGTTCGAGCGGCAAGATCAGCGTGAAAGATGGCAACGCGAAGAACCGTCGCGTTGAAATCTGGCTGGTTCCGAAAGCCGGTCCGATGCCCAACGGTATCGCCGGAATTCAGGATGCCCCCGCGAGCGATATTCAATCCAAGGGCTGCCCGAAGTAATCTAAGGGTGCATGAGCGAGGCTTTCCACGAACCCCGTCTGGCACTAAACCGGATTTACACCAAGACCGGTGACAAAGGCGAGACGGGACTAGTTGGAGGTCAGCGCGTCCCAAAGGACTCGCAACGCATTGAAGTTTTCGGTACTGTGGACGAGCTCAACAGCTTTGTTGGGCTCGTTCGCATTTCATGCCGTGAAAATAAGCTCGACGAGCTGGAGCTGATCTTTGAGCGTGTCCAGCACGAGCTCTTTAACCTCGGTAGTGTTCTGGCAACTCTTCCTGCCGACCTTCATCCGAATCAGCCGCGCGTGACCAAGGAAACGATCGAGCAATTGGAGCGTGATATTGATCACTACAACGCCAGCTTGCCGTCCTTGCGCAGTTTTGTGCTGCCCGGCGGATCGCGGGTTTGCGCCGAGCTTCACGTTTGCCGCACGGTGTGCCGGCGCGCTGAGCGCCAGCTGGTTACGCTGAGCCACCAGGATGAAGTGCCGAGAGAGGCCCTTCTTTATCTCAACCGTTTAAGCGACGCTTTCTTTGTCTGGAGCCGTTGGGTGAATCAGGCGCTTGGAGTTGAGGAAGCGCTGTGGCAGCCCAACAAGGGCGCTCGTTAGTCTTAGCGGATCCAGTGGTCGGTGAAGGTGGCGTGGCCTGAGTCCGGTGCTGTGTTTTTGGGCATGTGAAAGGAGGCGCAATCGGGGCCGCGGCGACAAAGATTGTTGATGTGGCATTTGAGGCAGGCGTTGGCGCTGGTCTTGGTGGGATGGGGATTGTGGCAGGTGCCGCACCAGAGTTTGTCTCCGCTGGCTTTGGCGCAGGTGGAAGCAGCGAGCCGCTCGAAGTGGCTGGTGGTGCTGAGGGGAGTATCGGGTTGTTGGGGTTTGGTCTGATAGCTCACTAGATCCGAGAGCAACATGCCTGGCTTGTAGCTAAAGAAGCTCTTGCCTTTAAGATCGGTTCGGCCGTTCAATTGGTGGCATTGCCGGCAAACATCGTTGCGAGGTTCGACGGCTAGCTTAGCCGGGTTGTTGAAGTGTTTCGAGTCTTCCGCGTGACATCTCTCGCAGGTGAGCCCGCCGTGGGTGAAGACGGGATCAGCATAGGTGTTGACCGTACCGTAGATCGGCTTGGCGCCACTGGCGTGGCACCAGAGGCATTCGCGGGTGACGGGGCGGGTCCAATCGGAATTCAGATCTTTTTCATATCCAGGGGAGGCGCCCCAACCTTTGTGCGTGTACAGCGTGATGGGTGCTTCGAAGAGCTTGCGGTTGCGAAGAAACAAGAAGCTTTGGCCGTGGGCTCCGCTGCCGATGAAAAAGTCGAGTTGCTGGCGGGCTTTGGCCGCCGGAGTTTCGATGGTGACGGCGGCCTTGTCCGAAATTGTGTAGCGGGTGGCGGAGGGTGGATGCAGGAACTCGGCGGGTTGAAGAGACCGGACGCGCTCACTCGAGTTGGCCATGGGAGTCTTGGCGAAGCTGGCGGCGATGTCTTTGTGGCAAGGGGTGCAGTCGAGTGCAATGGCCAACAAGATTGGGATCATCGGATGAGCCTTGGGGGAATCGCTTCAAAAGCCTTGCGATGGGCTGCGGCTTTGGCTGCGTCACCGAGTTGCGAATAGGCCTTGGCGAGGAGAAAGTGCACCTGGCGATCGGTGATGCCAGAGCCTGGCAGTTGCAGCGCGAGTTCGGCTTCGGCGGCAGCTTGCGCGGCAGAGCCGGAATCGAGCCTGAGACGTGCCATTTCGTAGTGGGCGTCGCGGGATCGGGGCGCAAGGCGGAGCGCTTGAGCAATGAGTGGCTCGGCGGCGCTGCGGTTACCTTGTTCGAGCAGCGAGCGCGCATAGGCGAGACGGATCTCAGGATCGGAGCTGAGCTGAAGGGCGGCTTCGAAGTAGGGCTTGGCGAGATTTGGCTCGGCGAGGCCCTGGTGGGAGAGACCGAGATACAAGGCCGTGTTGGCGTCTTTGGGGTTGAGTTGGCGGGCTCGCGATAGCGGCTCGATGGCGAGGCGGAAATCGTTATCGACATAGGCGCAAAAGCCGAGCATGAAATGCGCTTTAGCGGCCTTGGGGTTGGCCGCTGCAGCTTGCTCAAACAGGCGGCGGGCTTCAGGGTATCGCTGGGATGCCATGTGTGCGCGGCCGAGCAACAGCAAGGCGTTAAGGTTGCCAGGATCGGCGGCGAGGAGCTTCTCGGCGTCGGCGATGGCGCTATTGCTGAGCGACTGCACTATGCAGCAATTTTATCGGGTTGTTCCCTGCGAGTGAGCAGATACAGCAAAGGGCCGAAAGAGCCAGTGGCAAGTGTCACTGCCAGCCAGAGCCAGAAGTTGCGCCCGGTTTGCTTTGCATCGCGCCAGATCTGGACGAGCATCAACGTGAGGGCGATGCAGAGGTCTGCAAAAACCTGACCGGCACCGTAGCTCTTGAAGTGTGGCTCGATGATGCCCCAGACACCATGGTCCCGAAGGGCCAGGCCTGTGAGCACCGAGAAGGGGATGAGGATCAGAATGAGAATTGATTTAGGCATCGAGTCCAGTATTGGAGCTGTTGGGAATCGAAGCAATTACGCGCGAGGTAATTGAATTTTTTCTCAGCTGTGATGGACTGAATGTATGGGGCTAACCGAGACCTTGCAACAGGCGCGAAAAGCGCGGAGGCTGAGCCAGTTGGAGCTGTCGATGCGGATTGGTGTGTCGCAGCGGCATGTGAGCTTTGTTGAGAGCGGGAGGTCGAAGCCGAGCCGCGAACTGTTGCTGGGATGGCTTGAGACGTTGGACCTGCCACTGGCCACGCAAAACGCGGCGATGCTTGAAGCAGGCTATGCACCCAGCTACACGGCCGCGCCGCTGGAGGATCCCGCGCTCGTGGTGGCGCACCAGGCAATTCTGCGATTGCTCGAAGCGCATGACCCAATGCCAGCGCTGGTGCTGGACGCACAGTGGAATCTGGTGCGGGTGAACCGCGGTGGGATGTGGCTGGCGGGGACACTCGTGCCCTGGGCTCAAGGCCCAATGAACTTGTTGGACCTGATGGCGCATCCTGAAGGGTTTCTTAAGACGGTAACGAACCTTGGGGAGGTAGCGCCCTCGATCCTCGTGCACCCGCGTGAGGAGGCCGTTGTGAAGCCGGAGTTGTTGCCAAGAGTGGAGGCGGTTGCCAATCTGATCGAGGGCCGACTGGGAAGCGTTAGACACAGCGGGCGGAAGATGTCTCCCGTGATGACAACGAGGTTTGCGACGGTGCATGGAGAGTTATCGTTCTTCAGCATGTTCACGACGTTTGGCACGCCGCAGGACATCACGCTCGAGTCGTTGCGAGTGGAGCACATGTTCGCCGCCGATGCGGAGACGCGGAAGACGCTGGAGCGGTTAGTTTAGCGGGATCGAGTGGTATCGATCGACGAGAGGTTGGCTCAGACGGTGGCGGCGAGTTCCAAGGGTGACTTCTACCCAGTCCACTTTGGTGGACTGGCCGAGGCCAAGGATGACGCGGGGATCATGGGCGCTGAGGTAGCTTGAGTCTGTGTGGATCGACTTGCGGCGGACGACGCCAGAGGTAGACCAGCTGATCGTTACGCCGACAGGGCGGTGCCTGAAAGTGAGACCGAGCCAGTGGTTGTTGTCTTGCGGTTTCGACGTAAGCAGAAGCGGGGTTTCGCCGTTGGTAGCGACGACTGCATCGTAGTTGCCACCGTCATTGAAGTCGCCGATGGCTAGCCCTCGTGCCGGGAGATTGGGGCCGACACGAGTGGCCGTGAAGCGGGAGCCCGAGTTGGCGAGGTAGAGGATGGGCTCCTTGAAGGCGAGCGTAGTAGAGAGGTTCTCGATACGGTCGTCGGGATGGCCGTTGACGAGCAGGATGTCTTCGATGCCGTCGTGGTTAGCGTCAAGGAACTTGATGCCCCAGCCGGAGTACATCTGAGTGGCGAGGCCGATGCCGGTGGGGTCGGCTTCATCACGAAAGGTGAGGTCTTTGCCGGGGAGGTTACGGTAGATGGAGAAGCGCTCGCGATTGAAGTTGGCGACGAAGAGGTCGGGGCGGCCGTCGTTGTCGTAGTCGGCGACATCGACGCCCATGCCGGAGCGGGGATTGCCGTCAGAGGAGTAAGCGACGTTCGCCTCGAGGCCTTGTTCAAGAAAGCGGCCATTGCCCTGGTTGACGAACAGGAAGTTGGCGACCGAGTCGTTGGCGACGAAGAGATCAAGGCGGCCATCGAGATTGAAGTCTGCAGCGACTGCTCCGAAGGCTTTGCCGAGGTGGGCTGCGATGCCGCTTTCTTTCGAGATGTCGCGCCAGCCTTTGCCCGCAAGATTCTTGAGCAGCGTCGAGGCGTGGGGCTTGTAGGAAAGAGGGTGGCAGTAGTGGAAGTTGTTGCCGTACTTGCAGGCGGGTTCAGTGGCGGGATCGTAGTCGACGAAGTGGCCGAGGTAGAGGTCTTCCCAACCATCGCCATCGGCGTCGAAGAAGACGGCAGCGGTCCAGAGGCCTTCAGGCGAGATGGGGCGTTTCGCGAAGGATTTTCCGCCCTGGTTCTCATAGAGCCAGGCGCGGCCCCAAGTGGTGACAACGATGTCGGTATCGCCGTCGTGATCAGGATCGCCGGTGGCGATGCCGATGCCGAAAAGGGTGCTATCGAGCCCCTCGACTTTGGCGAAGCGCTTACCGTCGAGGTTGCGATAAAGAGCGGTGGGGAAGGCGATGTCCATGCGACCATCGCCGTCGAAATCAAGAACGGCGACGCCTGGACCCATGTTTTCGGGAAGGCGGCGCCGTGGAGTAATGCCGTTGTTGTGGATGTAGTCGATGCCCACCTCAGCGGCACTGCGGGTGAGCCAGAGTGAGGACTCGGGCTCGGCCAGCAGCGCCACGAGGAGCAGCAGCTTAGAACTGGAAGCGAGCAACCACTTGGCCATTGCGCGGCGGGTTAAACGTGCTGGCAGGGTTGATGCGGCCGAAGCCCGCGGTGACGACGCCAGCTGCGTTGATGTTGGTGGTCGCAGCCGGGTTGCCGCTATCGGGGTTGTTCAGATAGGTGCGGTTGAAGACGTTGAAGAACTCACCGCGCACGCTGAAGACGTAGCGCTCTTTGACGCGGAACATGCGACCAAAGGAGAGTTGTTCGTCAGGACGGCGGGCGGTGCGGTAGTCGTTGTAGTAATCCGCAGAGGTGCCCCACTGGCCAGGGCCGGCATCGACCCAGGCTTTGGGGTTAAGGGTGAGGTCCTTGAAGGGGTCAATGGACTTGGCGTTGTTGAGGTCTTTGAGATAAAGCGGTTCTCCGGGGACACGGTTGAAGCGCGTGCCGCGGAAGAGCAGGCTGGCGAGAGCATTTTGCGAACCCGGCGACGCGATGGGGAAGCCGCTTGAGTAGCGCAGGATGCCGCCGAAAGTCCAGCCACTGAGGATGGCTTTTGTGGCCCAATTCTTGTTCCACTTGGGGGTGTCGTAGTTGAAGCCGATGACCAGAACCTGGGGTTGGTCATTCACCGAGAAGGATTTCTGGATGTCACGGTTGTAGACGTCGTTGAGCGGGATGACGCCGCCAGACTGGTTCTCGACGTTGGTGAGGTTCTTCGACCAGGTGTAGGCTAGGGTTCCGGCGAGGCCTTTGGAGTAGCGCTTGGTGACCTTGATCTGAAGCGAGTCGTACCAGGTGCTACCGAGGGGAGCCCAGAGGCTGCCGAGGTTGCCGAACTGCGGATAGGGCCGCAGGGTTTGAGCCAGCGTTCCGGTGTTGGGGAACGAGGCATAGGGCTTGGTAAACCTAGAAACGGCAGTTTGAGCGCTTAAGACGGCACCGGAAGCGGTTTAGGCGCGGGG